>NZ_JBXEJE010000030.1:96930-126459 GCF_056820935.1 Streptomyces sp. Q2
CCGGCCCGCGCTCCGGGCTCGCCTCCGCCAGGGCCCTGGTGACCCCGTCGGCAGCAGCCCGCAGCCCGTACACCGGGCTGTCGGGCTGCTGCCGCCAGGAGTCGTCGAGACCGCAGACGCTCACCGCACTGGCCGAGGAGACGGCGCCACCCCGGTACCGGTCGAGGAGGCGGCCCGTGGGGCGGAGATCGTCGTCGTCGCCATCCCCATGAAGGCGGTACCGGACCTGCCCTCCGGCCTGCTCGACGAGGCGGCGGAGGGTGTCGCCGTGATCGGCACAGCTCATGGTCATCCCGGGTTGATGCGCACAACGCAGGCAGCTGCATCGACCAGGGAAAGGCTTGTCATGAAGATCGGCATCATCGGTGCGGGCAACATCGGCGGCAACCTCACCCGGCGGCTCACCGCCCTCGGCCATGACGTCGCCGTGGCCAACTCCCGCGGCCCGGCAGCGCGACGGCAAGATCGTGGAGATCGACGACGAGGGGCTCACGGAGAGCCGGTGGACGCAGCGGCGACTCGGCCATCCCGTGATCAAGGCCTTCAACGGCACCTACGCCCAGGAGGCTCCTGGGCCGCCCGCGCCCGGCCGGCGCCCCCGACCGCCTGGCACTTCCGGTCGCGGGCGACGACCAGGCGGCGAAGCGCCCGCGTCAACCGTGTCGAAGCCGAGCTCGTCGATGAGGGCCCGCACCTTCCTCTTTCGGCTCCTCCGCCGAACGGGTGACCTCGGACGGGGAGGGGAAGGGCATGAGTAAGGGGGGCACCCCACGGGCGCCCCCCTGCCACTCGCGTCACTTGTCCAGGTGGGCCCAGAACTCGTCGAACGACAGCAGCTTGTCCCCGTTGAGGTCGCGGGACTTGATGATGGCCTCGGCGACCGACTCGGTGACGTTCCAGTCGCCCTGCTGGGCCAGGGCGGTCTTGAACTCGGCGGCGGTGATGAAGCCGTCACCGTCAGTGTCGATCCGCTGGAAATGCTTGCGTGCCTCTTCGATGTCCGCCACCGATTCGCCCCTTTTTCTCGTACCTTGCTGTCCCGTTGACGAAGGTCAGATTAACCGGCCGCCCGCGCCGCCAATGCAGCGACCACCCACGCGAACTCCTCGCGGTGCGCCGCCACCGCCCCGTGGCCGTTCACGATCCCCAGCAACTCCCGGTAGCGGGCGACCTTGTCGTTCGTCGTGGACTTCAGTCGTTCCAGTACGTCCGCCGGGTCGGAGTTCCCGAGCAGGTCCCACAGGACCCGCTCGGCCTCCGGGGACTCGGGCGCGACGCCCCGCTCCCGCGCCTCGGCCCCCAGCTGCACCAGTCGCCGGGCGAACCACAGGGACGCCCCGGCGGGGCTGTCGTGCCCGCGGTCGGCCGCGTTGAACTCCGCCGCCTTCCGCATCTGCGCCCGGAACTCCGGGTCCTCCAGCAGCTCGGCCAGCTCCACCCACGCGTCCACCTGCTCGGGCGTCGGCTCGTCCGGGAGGTCCGCGGTCATGGCGCGCATCCGCTCCCGGATCACCGGGTCCGCGGTGTCGAGCCCGCGGAACGTCTCCTCCACGAACTGCTCCAGGATCCGGCTCCGCTCGGCCGCCGACAGCCGTGCCAGCTTGTTCATCAACGTCATCTCCTCTGCGGTCGAACCGCGTCGCGCCACGGTCGACAGCACCGCACGGGTCACCCTCAGTGAGCGGATCTGCGCGTCCAGCGCCGCCACGTGCGCGGCGGCGACCCGCGCGACCGTGGCCTCGCCCGCCAGCACCTTGCGTACGTCCTCCAGGCCGAGGCCCAGTTCGCGCAGGGTGCGGATCAGCTCCAGGCGGGCCACGGACGCAGCGTCGTACAGCCGGTAACCGCCCGTCGACCTGGCCACCGGGGGCAGGGCGCCCTCGTCGGACCAGTAACGGATGGTGCGCACGGTCAGCCCGGTCGCGCGGGCCAGCTCGCCGATGGTGAGAAGTCCGGTGCCGTCGTCGATCATGTCTGCGAGTCTGGGCCTTCCAGTGGGTGGAGACTCAAGGGCGCGGTGGGGGCGGTCGTGGCGGAGACCTTGCGGGACATTCTCGACGCGGCGGCGCGGGGCGTCTTCCCGCCGGCGGACGGCCGTACCACGGTCGTGGCACAGGCGTCCGACCGGGACGCGGGCGTCCTCTCCTTCACCGCGCACTCCGTCGTCTTCACGGACGAGGATCCGCGGTGGGTGTACGACACGCTGGACGCCGTGCCGTGCGACGCCCTCGCGGCGACAATGAACGCGCGGTTCCTGGCGGCCTTCATGGAGTGGACGGGGCGGACGACCGAGACGATCGACGCGATGCTGGTCGGCTCACCCCTTCCGGGTGAGCCGCCGCTCGCGCTGCGGGAGATCGCGGACGCCGGCCATCCGCGGATCGCGTACGCCCGCGGGCGGCGCGACGACGTGCGCGCGTGGACGGCGGACGGCGGTGTGGTGGTGATCGGGCGGGGGATCGCCGGGCGGGCGGAGGTCTCCGTCGAGGTGGAGGAAGGGGTACGGCACCGGGGGCTGGGCCGGGCCCTGGTGACCGCGGCCCGGCATCTCGTCACGGAGCCGCTGTGGGCCCAGGTCGCGCCGGGGAACGCCCGCAGCACGCGGGCGTTCCAGGCGGCGGGTTACCGGCCGGTGGGCGCGGAGGCGCTGCTGCTCAGTGCCACGGCTCGTAGTGCGGGTTGCTCTCGCACTCGCTCATGATCTCGACCTTGGTCTTCTTGTCGACCGGGCAGACCCCGATGACGTACTCCCGCGCGATGCCGCCGGGGAAGGCCACCTCGACCTGGTCGGCCCACTTGTGGGTGTCGCCGATGGTCTTGTTGACGTCCACGCCGCCGGGGGCGTCGATGTAGTAGTTGTAGCCGGCCTTCCACCAGGTCTTGTACAGGTCGTGGTCGTACGACGTGGACACGTACGGGGAAGGCTGGTTGACCAGGACGTACTTCTCGATGTCGTACTGGCCGTCGATGACGTCCTTCGGGTGGAAGCCCTGCTCGAAGACGACGTCCGGGCCGCGGCCGTCGCTGCGGTAGAGCGTGCCGCAGGTCTTGCGCCAGACCGGGTCGGGGGTGATCCGGCCGACGTGCACGCGGTGGTCGACGGCGGCCTTGACCGGGTCGTCGAACTGGGGACAGGCGGGCGCGGCGGCGGCCTTCGCGGGGGCGGTCGTGGAGGGAGCGGTGGCTGCCGTCGTCGCGAGGACCGCGGTGAGGGACAGGGCGGCGGCAGCGGCCCGCCGCCGCGGACGAGTTGTGATCATGGGGAGCACAATTCCGGTTCCGCGACGGCACGTTGGGGATCATCACTCGATCGGCGGCGTGTCCGCCGTGCCGTCCCTCAGCGGAAGATGCCCGTGTGGCCCAGCGAGTAGCGGCCCGGCTGCGGGTAGACCGCGAGGCCGTGCGGTCCGCTGCCGACGGGGATGCGGGCGAGCTGGGCGCCGGTGCGGGTGTCGATGGCGTACACCTCGGCGTCGTAACGCCCCGACAGCCACAGGACCTTGCCGTCGGCGGAGACGCCGCCCATGTCGGGGCTGCCGCCATCGGGCAGGCGCCACTTCTTGGTGAGCTTGTTCCGCGTGAAGTCGAAGACGGAGACGGTGCCCTCGCCGCGGTTGGAGATGTACATCTCGCGGGAGTCGCGGCTGACGTAGAGGCCGTGGGTGCCCTTGCCGGTGGGCAGGAGCTCCGGCTTGCCGAACGTGTCGCCGTCCAGGACCCACACGCCGTCGGCCATCATGTCGGCGACGTAGAACCGCTTGCCGTCCGGGGAGACCTTCACGTCCTGCGGCATCGCCCCCTCGAAGGGCAGTTTCTGCTGTCCGACGACCTTCATCTTCTCCGTGTCGACCTTGAGCAGTTCGCCGCTGAACTCGCAGGAGACGATGAAGTACCTGCCGTCGAGGGAGAAGTCGGCGTGGTTGACGCCGTAGCAGGTGACCGGCTCGGTCTTGATCCGCTTCATGGTGTGCGGGTCGCGGAAGACGAGTTCGCGGTCGAGGGAGGCCATGACGACGGCGTACCTGCCGTTGGGCGTGAAGTAGAGGTTGTAGGGGTCGTGGACCTCGACCGGTTTGCCCGCCTTCCCTGTCTTCGGGTCGATCGGGGTGAGGGTGTGGCCGCGGTTGTTGTTGACCCAGAGGGTCTTCAGGTCCCAGGACGGCACCACGTGCTGGGGTTGCCGTCCGACGTGGATCGTCTCGATGATCTCGTACGTCTTCGGGTCGATCACCGAGACGGTGTCGGACTCGGTGTTGGGCACGTACACCCGGGACGGGAAGTCCTTGACCACCGGGGACAGCTTGCCCGGCCGGTCGGCGGCGTAGACGTCCCGCGGGTCGAGGACGGGCGGCATACCGGGCAGTCCCCGCACCTGCTCCTTCTTCGGCGGGGCCGGTACGGCGGCCTTGGTGACCCGGGCTTCGTCGGCGCGGTGCTCGGTGCGGTGCTCGGTGCCGGTGCCGCAGGCGGCCAGCGCGGCGAGGGCGACGCCGGCGACGAGGGTGCGCTTCGTGAGGTTGCGGTGCATCAGCTCAGCAGCTCCGTGGTGGTGACCGCGCGCAGTTGGCGGCGGCCGAGTTCTTCCAGTACGGCGGGGAGCGCGGCGATCGTGTCCGCGTACCCGAAGTGCAGGCTCACCACGGATCCGTTGCGGATCTCGCCGAGGACCTTGCGGGTGACGGCTTCGGCGCCGGGCGAGGTGGAGTCGAGGGAGTCGACGTCGTAGGACAGGACGTGCGGGTAGCCCGCGTCGTGCGCCAGGCGCTCGACGAGGGGGGAGGCGAGGGCGGCGCGGGAGGGGCGGAACCAGGTGCCGATGGAGCCGGTGAGGCGTTTCAGGCGCTGCGCGCAGCCGGTGATCTCCGCACGGGCCCCGGCCTCGGACATCGCGTTGATGTCGAGGTGGTGGAGGGTGTGGTTGCCGAGGTCGTGGCCGCCGCCGAGGATGCGGCGGGCGAGGTCGGGGTGCTCGTCGAGCCAGGTGCCGACGGCGAGGACGGTGACCCGGGCGTCGTGCCTTTCGGCTTCGGCGAGGAGGGCCCGGGCGGTGGCGGGGTCGCCGCCGCCGTGGAAGGTGAGGGCGACGCGGGGGTGGGTGCGGGGGCCGTGGGTGAGCTGGGCGGGGTGTGCGGGGTGGTGGCGGGGTGCGGGGGCCGTGGTGGCGGAGGAGCGCTTGGTGGCGGGGTGCGGGTGGGCGACGGCGCCGTGGGTCGCGCAGCCGGCGGCGAGGGTGCTCGCGGTGACGAGGGCGGCGCCTGCGCGGAGCGCCGTACGGCGGTCGTTGGTGGTCACCTGCACCATTTAAGGCCGGTTACGGTGGAAAGCGGGCGATTCGCCCGAACGGCGGCCGGTGCGGGTCGCGTGCGGCGGGCTTCTTTCGCCCCCGCCGCCCCTACCCGTCCCGTCCCCAGGGGCTCCGCCCCTTCGACCCCGCCAGGGGGCTCCGCCCCCTGGACCCCGGCCTTCGCCCACCCACCACCCGACTCGGTGGGTCGAAAAGTGGGCCTCGCCCCTCAGCGGTCCGCCACTCTCATCTCGAACCATGTCGTCTTGCCCCTGGGCAGCAGGTCGACGCCCCAGCGGTCGGAGAGCTTGTCCACCAGGAACAGGCCCCGGCCGCTGATGTCCATCTCCTGGACCGGCATCAGACAGGGCAGGCCTCGGGAGGGGTCGCGGACCTCGATGCGGATCCAGCCGCGGCGGCGGCGCATCCGGAGGCCGAAGACGCGGGCGCCGGTGTGGCGTACGGCGTTGCCGACGAGTTCTGAGACGAGTAAGACCGCGTCTTCCGTCATCTTGGGGGTGAGTCCCCACTGGCGGAGGACGACGACCTGGGCCAGTCGGCGGGCCGTGGCCGCGGACTCGGGGCGGGACGGCAGCGGAACCTCCGCCTCCGTGGGGTTGCCGAACAGTTCGAGTGCCTTGAGTGCGTGTTCGTCCTCGACCGTCGGAGACCAGCGCGCCGCGGTCGCACGGCTCTCTCCCCGCGGCTGTTCGATACCCTCCAGCCCCGCCATGCCCCCATCATGGCCGCCCAGACCGCCCTCCGGGGCCGTTCCCGGCGAATACGCCCCCCGGAATCGGTCATTCCGAACAGGTCGTCCGGCATATGCCGGCGGCACTTCAGAAGCTTGAACAGCCCGTCCGACCTGCGACGAGGGGTCCGTGGGCGGCAATCGACAGACTCCCTCGACAAGGCAGGCTTAAGGTTGCCTTAAGGCTCCCATAAACCGCCCCATCGAGGGACGACCTCGGATCAGACACCGCGTCAATTGCAAGCGATTCAGAGGAACTTCGCCTTGCCGGGGCCTTCTTCCACGAAACTCTTCATTCCGCGCTCACGGTCCTCGGTGGCGAACAGGCCCGCGAACCAGTTGCGTTCGACGGCCAGGCCGGTCTCGATGTCCGTCTCCAGCCCCGCGTCGATCGACTCCTTGGCGGCACGCAGAGCGATCGCCGGTCCCTGCGCCAGCTTCGCCGCCCACGCGTGGGCCTGCGTGTACACCTCGTCGGCGGGCACCACCCGGTCCACCAGGCCCAGACCCAGCGCCTCGTCGGCCTTCACCATGCGGCCCGTGAAGATCAGGTCCTTGGCCTTGGAGGGGCCGATCAGCCGGGACAGGCGCTGGGTGCCGCCCGCGCCCGGGATCAGGCCCAGCAGGATCTCCGGCTGGCCCAGCTTGGCGTTGTCCGCGGCGATCCGGAAGTCCGCGCAGAGCGCCAGCTCGCAGCCACCTCCCAGGGCGTAACCCGTGACAGCCGCGACCACCGGCTTCGGGATGCGGGCCACCGCCGTGAACGAGTCCTGCAGGTCCCGGGCGCGCAGAACCATCGCCGGGTAGTCCATGGCCTGCATCTCCTTGATGTCCGCGCCGGCCGCGAACACCTTCTCCCCGCCATAGATCACCACGGCCCGTACGTCGTCCCGGCGGGCCGCCTCCTCGGCGAGCTCCTTGAGCCGGTCCTGCGTGGCGATGTCCAGCGCGTTCATGGGCGGGCGGTCGAGGCGGATCGTGCCCACGCCCTCGGCGACTTCGAGATTCACGGTCATGCGGGTCAGGTTAACGGCGACTAACGGCAACGGCCCCGGTGCGATACCTCACACCGGGGCCGTACCTCACAGCGGGCCTACCTCACACCGGAGCCGTACCTCCGCGGAAGGGCCGTCCTACGCCTTCCACTTCTCCCACGACATGTTCCAGCCGTTGAACCCGTTGTCCGGCGCCACCGTCTCGTCGTTGGAGTTCTTCACGACCACCACGTCACCGATCATCGAGTGGTTGAAGAACCACGCGGCCGGCACACCGCTGTCGTAGCCGCCGCGCACGTCGCGCAGGCCGATGCAGCCGTGGCTGGCGTTGTAGTTGCCGAAGGCGCCGCCGCCCCAGTAGTTGCCGTGGATGAAGGTGCCGGAGGTGGTCAGGCGCATGGCGTGGGGGACGTCCTTGATGTCGTACTCGCCCTTGCCGTCGGCGTCGGTGTAGCCGACCGTCGCGCCGTTCATCCGGGTCACCGTGAGGCGCTCGCTGATGACCATCTGGCCGTTCCAGGTCTCCATGCCGGGCTTGCCGGTGGTCACGGGGATGGTCTTGACGACCTTGCCGTCCTGCATGACCTTCATCGTGAGCTTCTTGACGTCGACCACGGAGACCTGGTTGCGGCCGATGGTGAAGGAGATCCTCTTGTCCTGCTTGCCGTAGACGCCGTCGCGCCCCTCGACGCCGTCGAGGTCGAGGTCGACGGTGACCTTGGTGCCTTCCTTCCAGTACTCCTCGGGACGGAAGTCCAGGCGGTCGTTGCCGAACCAGTGGCCCTGGACGTCGACGGCCGGCTCGGTCTTGATGCTGATGGCCTTCTCGACGTCCGCCGGGTTGGTGATGCCCCGGGTGAAGCGGACGGAGAACGGCATTCCGACGCCGACCTTCGAACCGTCCTCGGGGGTGAAGCTGCCGCTGAACGTGTTCTCGGGCGTCAGGGTGGTGAAGCTGGAGTCCTCGGCGGCCTCGCGGCCCTCGGAGTCCTTCGCGACCGCGTGCACGGTGTACTTGGTGGCGGCGGCCAGGTGCGTGGACGGTGTCCAGGTGCTGCCGTTGCCGGTGATCTTCCCGGCTATCCTGCCGCCCTTGGCGTCCTTGACCTCGACCTGGGTCAACTCGCCCTTGGCGGCGCTGACCTTGACGGCGCCGCTGGTGTCGACGGACTTGGCGCCGTCCTTGGGGGCTATGGAGACCACGGCCTGCGACTGTTCGGTCTCCGCCCGGGTGGAGTCCTCGCCCCCGCCCTTCCCCTCCCCGGCGCCGGAGCCGCCGCCCCCGCCGCACGCGGTGACGGCCAGCAGCAGGCCGCCGAGTATCAGCGCCGGCAGCCCCCTACGGCTCCGCCCCCGCGCCTCAACCGACGCCCCCGATATCGGTCGCACGTTCAAGTCTTCTCCCCTCGCGGGGCCTGGTCGGGCCCCCGCCCCTGCACGTCCCACCGCGCGCACCGGCGCATCGTAACCACAAGGTCAGGGGCATCGGCGCCTCATGATTGTCACTGTTCCGTACCGACTTCAACGGAAAGTTCAAGGCCTGTCGGAGTAACCCGGCCCCCTGCCGGGCTACTTCAGCGCGCTGCCCGCCTTCCACTCCTTCCAGCCCATGTTCCACCCTCCGAGCCCGTTGTCGGGAGCGACCTTCTTGTCATTGCTGTGGACGACCTCGACGACGTCCCCGACGAGGCTGCGGTCGAAGAACCAGCCCGCGGGCGTGTCCGAGCCGCCGCCCTTCACGTCCCTCAGTCCCACGCAGCCGTGGCTGACATTGACCTGCCCGGGGGCGTCCGGCGCCCAGTAGTTGCCGTGCAGGAAGGTGCCGGAGTCCGTCAGGCGCATGGCGTGCGGGACGTCCGGGATGTCGTACTCGCCCTTGCCGTTCTCCTTCTTGAAGCCGACCGTGGCGCCGTTCATCCGGGTCACCTCGAACATCTCGGTGACGACCATCCGGCCGTTGTACGTCGTCGTCTTCGGGGCGCCGGCCGTGATCGGCACGGTGGCGAGCAGGTCGCCGTCGCGCCGGACCTCCATGGTGTGCCTGGCCGCGTCGACCAGGGAGACCTGGCTGCGGCCGATGGTGAAGGAGAACGTCTTGTACTGCAGGCCGTAGACACCGGGGGCTCCTTCGACGTCCCTCAGCCGCAGGGCGACCGTGACCTGGGTGCCGGGCTTCCAGTACCGCTCGGGGCGGAAGTCCAGTCGGCCGTCGCCGAACCAGTGCGGACGGATCTCGACGGGCGGCTGTGCGGTGACGTGGATGGCCCGCTCGACGGCCGCGCGGCGCTTGATCTCCCGGTTGAACTCCAGGGAGACGATCATTCCGGTGCCGACGGTGGAGCGGTTCTCCGGTGTGACGTATCCGATGAAGCGCTCATCGGGGACGTGCGTCGTGAACGTGGTGTGCCGGGCCGACCGGCGGCCGTGGGAGTCCAGGGCCACCACGTCGATCGTGTACTTGGCGGCCAGGGCGAGCTTGTGCTCATCGGGTTCCCAGGTCAGACCGTGGTCGGAGAGGTGCCCCGGTACCGGGGACTCCTGCGCGTCCTGCGATCTGACGACCTTGACCGACTCCAGGCGCCCGTTGGGCACCCGGACCCGGAGTTTCTCCTCGGCCCGCACCCCCCTGGTGCCGTCGTCCGGCGAGATCCGGATGACGTCCTCGGGTGCCGGGGGTGCGCCGAACCCCCTGATGTCGATGCCGCCCTTGCCGTCGGTGGTACAGCCGGTGGCCCCGGCCAGCAGTCCTGCCCATGTCAGTACGGCGGCCGATGCGACCCCCGCGCGCCGTGCGCGCCCAGTTACGTGCCTCACGCGGTACCCAACGACCGGGCCTGCTTCGGGGAAACGTGAGTGCGACCCAAGCTCTGGGCAGAACAGTGGGGAGAACGACGCGAGGGGGTGTGGCGGCCGGGATGCCGCACACCCTTCCCAGGTCGTTCCACGAGCCGTGGGAGGCTGACAGGTGTCCAGCGCAGCCGAGCAGGAGGCGGTGGCCGAGGACGGGCGCACCGCCGCCGTCGTCAACGGCGCGCGCCGCACCGCGCCACCGCCGGCCGTGCCCGTACGGCCCGGGGCGCCGACGCCGTTGGGCGCCCGCTTCCGGGTCGGTCCGGACGGCGTGGCGGGAACCAACTTCGCCCTGTGGGCGGGCGGGGCCGAGGCGGTCGAGCTCTGCCTGTTCGACGAGGCCGGCAAGGAGACCAGGGCCCGGCTGACCGAGCTGACCCACGAGATCTGGCACGGCTTCGTGCCCGGCGTGATGCCCGGCCAGCGCTACGGCTACCGGGTGCAGGGCCGCTGGGACCCGTGGACCGGCGGCCGCTGGAACCCGGCGAAGCTGCTCCTGGACCCGTACGCCCGCGCGGTGGACGGCGACTTCAGCCTCCCCCCGGAGGTGTACGGGCATGTCCGCGACTGGCCCCAGCAGCATGTCGCGGACACCGTGCGCGACGACCGGGACTCGGCGCCCTTCGTCCCGAAGGGGGTCGTCGTCCACGATGACGACGACTGGGCGGACGACCACCGCCCTAAGACGCCGTGGGCCGACTCGGTGATCTACGAGGTGCACGTTCGGGGCTTCACCCAGCTGCACCCGGGCATCCCGCAGGAGCTGCGGGGCACCTACGCCGGACTGGCCCATCCGGCGGCCGTCGAGCACCTGGTCAGGCTGGGCGTGACGGCCGTCGAGCTGCTCCCCGTCCACCAGTTCGCCCACGAGGACCACCTGCTGCGCAAGGGCCTCAAGAACTACTGGGGCTACAACTCGATCGGCTACTTCGCGCCGCACGCCTCCTACGCCGCCTCCGGTACGACGGGTCAGCAGGTCGGCGAGTTCAAGCGCATGGTCCACGCACTGCACGAGGCCGGCATCGAGGTCATCCTCGACGTGGTCTACAACCACACGGCGGAGGCGGGTGAGCTGGGCCCGACGCTGTCCCTGAAGGGCATCGACAACCGGGGGTACTACCGGTTGCAGTCGGACGCCCGGCGCTACGCCGACTACACGGGCTGCGGCAACACGCTGCACGTGGTCCAGCCGCACGTCCTCAGGCTCATCACCGACTCGCTGCGCTACTGGGTGACCGAGATGGGCGTGGACGGCTTCCGCTTCGACCTGGCCGCCGCGCTGGCCCGCTCGATGCACGACGTCGACATGCTGTCGCCGTTCCTGGCCGTGATCGCGCAGGACCCGGTGCTGCGGCGGGTGAAGCTGATCGCCGAACCGTGGGACGTGGGGTCCGGGGGCTACCAGGTCGGGGCCTTCCCGCCGCTGTGGACGGAGTGGAACGACCGCTACCGCAACGCCGTACGGGACTTCTGGCGGGGCGCCCTGCCGGACGTGCGCGACCTGGGCTACCGCCTGTCGGGGTCGAGCGACCTGTACGCCTGGGGCGGCCGCCGGCCCTACGCCTCGGTCAACTTCATCACCGCGCACGACGGTTTCACCCTACGCGACCTCGTCTCCTACGAACGCAAGCACAACGAGGCGAACGGCGAGGGCAACCGGGACGGCACGGACGACAACCGGTCGTGGAACTGCGGGGCGGAGGGCGAGACGGACGACGAGCGCGTACGGGCCCTGCGCCGACGCCAGTTGCGCAACCTCCTGACCACCCTGCTGCTGTCGACGGGCGTACCGATGCTGGTGGCGGGGGACGAGCTGGGCCGCACCCAGCGCGGCAACAACAACGCGTACTGCCAGGACAACGAGATCAGCTGGGTCGACTGGAGCCTGCTGGAGGACCCGGACTGGAAGCCCCTGTTCGACCTGACCGCCCGCCTGATCGACCTGCGCCACCGCCATCCCGTCCTCCGCCGCCGCGCCTTCTTCTCCGGTCGGGCGCACTCCGCGGACGGCCTGCGGGACCTGGCCTGGTTCACCGCCCGCGGCACCGAGATGACGGAACGGGACTGGTACGCCCCGGCCGGCACCCTCGGCATGTACCTCTCCGGCCGGGACATCCCCGGCCGCGACGAGCGCGGCGACCCGATCCTCGACGACAGCTTCCTCGCCGTCCTGCACGCCGGGGACCGGCCCGCGAGCTTCGTGCTGCCGGGGCCGCCGTGGGCGGAACAGTACGAGGTGCTCGTCGACACCGCACGGGAGGAGCAGGGGGAGGCACCCGGGGTCGTACACCGGGCGGGGGCGGCGATCACGGTGCCGGCACGGGCCGTGCTGTTGCTGAAGGTGCACTGAGAGCGGGCTGGACCAGGTGTTCGAACCGCATCGGCCGATCGGTGGCCGGCGTCGTACGACTCCTCGAACACGCAGGTCGTAGGACCAGCGGCCGATCCGGGTCCGGCCAAAACTCGGTGGGCGTTGTCAGTGCCGATCCGTAGGCTCGCTGCTGATGGCCACGACACCTGTAACCACCAAGGACCCTGACAAACGCGGCGACCGGTCGGCCGTTCGCACGCTGCTGCGGCTGTGGCCGTACGTCCGGCCCGTGCGCGTGCGGCTGTTCACGGCCGCGTTCGTGGCGGTGCTCGCGTCGTGCGCGGGGCTGGTGATCCCGCTCGTGCTGAAGTGGATGGTGGACGGGCCGGTCGCCGACCAGGACTCCGCGGGGGTGTGGCTCGGCGCGCTGTTCCTGCTGCTGCTCGGGCTCACGGAGGCGTTGCTGTTCGGGCTGCGGCGGTGGCTGGTGGCACGGCCGCTCGCGGGGGTCGAGGCGGGGATGCGGGCCGATCTGTACCGGCATCTCCAGCGGCTGCCGGTGGCCTTCCACGACCGGTGGGCGTCCGGACAGCTGCTGTCCCGGGGGACCACCGACCTGATGCTGGTGCGGATGTTCCTCGCGTTTCCCCTGACGTTCCTGCTGGTCAACGGGGTGACGATCGTCATCGGCGTGGTGATCATGCTGATCCAGGACTGGTCGCTCGGGCTGGTGATCCTCGGTCCGGCGATCCCGGTGATCGTGACGTGCGTGGTCTTCGAGACGCGGTACACCGAGGTGGCCCGGCGGGCTCAGGACCAGGTGGGCGATCTGACGACGGTCGTCGAGGAGAGCGTGCTCGGCATCCGGATCATCAAGGGCTTCGGCCGGCACCGGAGCCAGGCACGGGCGTTCCGGGAGCTGTCGCGGACGCTGCGCGGGACGGAACTGCGCAAGGCGGGGCTGCTGGCGACGATCTGGGGCGTCATCGTGACGCTGCCCGAGGTCGCGATCGGGGTGGCGCTGGTGCTGGGGGCCGTCCAGGTGGCCGACGGTTCCCTCTCCGCCGGGACCCTGGTCGCCTTCCTGTCCACGGCCCTCGCGCTGCGCTGGCCGGTGGACTCCATCGGCTTCCTGCTGGCGATGAGCCAGGAGGCGGCGACGGCGACGGAGCGGTACTTCGAGGTGATGGACGCGGAGCCGGAGTCGCAGGCGACGGGCGCCGCGCCGCGGTCCGAGGACAGCGGGCTCCGGTTCCACGACGTGTCGTTCCGCTATCCCGACGCCCCCGCCGACTCCCCGCCCGTCCTCGACCGCATCGACCTCCACATCCGCCCCGGCGAGTCCATGGCCCTCGTCGGAGCCACCGGCAGCGGCAAGACCACGCTGACCGCGCTCGTGCCCCGCCTGCACGAGGTGACCTCCGGGCGGATCACGCTGGACGGTGAGGACATCACGGCGATGTCCCGTGAGGAGCTGCGCTCGAAGGTGGCGGTCGCCTTCGAGGAGCCGACGCTCTTCTCCGCCGGGGTCGGTGACAACGTACTCATGGGGGCGCACGGCACCGCGGGACAGGCCGAGCTGGAGCGGGCGCTGGCCGTCGCGCAGGCCGACTTCGTGTACGGGTTGCCGCAGGGCACGGACACGCAGGTCGGCGAGCAGGGGCTCAGTCTCTCGGGTGGGCAGCGGCAGCGGCTCGCGCTGGCCAGAGCCGTGGTCGGCCGGCCCCGGTTCCTCGTGCTCGACGACCCGCTGTCCGCCCTGGACGTGCACACCGAGGCCGCGGTCGAGGCCGCGCTGCGGGACGTCCTCGCCGAGACCACGGGCCTGATCGTGGCGCACCGCCCGTCGACCGTCCTGCTCGCCGACCGCGTCGCCCTGCTCTCCGGCGGCCGGATCGTCGCTGTCGGCACCCACCAGGAACTGCTGCGCACGAACGCCGAGTACGTCCATCTGATGGCCGGGACCGAGGAGGCAGACCGATGACGGCGACGGCGCCCACGACCACCACACCGGGCAAGGAGCGGCCGGCCGGGGAACCCGCCCGGCAGGACGACGACTTCGACCGGGACGTCCTGCCCACTCCCCCGGGCGCGACCGCCGCCCTGCTGCGTTCCCTGCTCGCCCCGATGAAGGCCCGCGTCGCGGTCACCACGCTCCTGCTGCTGCTCCAGCAGGCGGCCACGCAGGCCGGCCCGCTGCTGGTGGCGTACGCCATCGACAGCGCCGTGCCCGCGTTCCGCGACCACGACAACGGCCCCCTCGTCGCGGTGGGCGTCGGCTATCTGCTGTGCGCGCTCGCCTCCGGCGCCCTGCAGTCCACGTTCGTGATCGCCGCGGCCCGCGTGAACCAGGACGTGCTGCTGGACCTGCGCGGCCGCATCTTCCTCCACGCGCAGGCGCTGAGCGTCGACTTCCACGAGCGCTACACCTCGGGCCGGCTCATCTCCCGCTCCACCACGGACGTGGAGTCCCTGCGCGAGCTGCTGAACGAGGGCCTGCAGGAGCTGGTCGGGGTCATCCTGTCCTTCGCCTACATCTCGGCGCTGCTGCTCTGGCTCGACCTGGGGCTCGGCGCGGTGGCGGTGGCGTCCTTCGTGCCGCTGTACCTGCTCATCCGGCTCTACCAGCGGCGCGCCGGGCGGGTGTACCGGGCGCGGTCGACGGCCATCGCGGCCGTGATCGTGAAGTTCGTCGAGACGATGAACGGCATCCGGCCGGTGCGGGCGTTCCGCCGCGAGGCGGTCAACGACGCCGACTTCCATGTGCTGAACACCCGGCACGAGCGGACCAACGGCGACGCGCTCCTGGAGATGGCCCGCTACGTGGTCGGCTCCCGGCTGGTCGCCAACACGGCGGTCGCGGCGATCGTGCTGTGGGGCGCGCACCGGGTGGCCGACGGCTCGCTGGAGCTGGGCGTGCTGGCGGCCGCGGTGCTGTATCTGCGGCGGCTGTACGACCCCATCGACCGGCTCGGCATGTTCCTGAACTCCTACCAGTCCGCGGCGGCCTCCCTGGAGAAGATCGCCGGACTGCTCGCCCAGACGCCGTCCGTCCCGGAGCCGACGGCTCCCCGGGAGCTGCCGCCCCTCGAGTCCGAACACCCCGGCCGCCAGGTCGTCTTCGACAAGGTCCGCTTCGCCTACCGCACCGGCGGCGAGGTGCTGCCCCGCTTCGACCTGACGCTGCCCGCCGGACAGACGGTCGCGGTCGTCGGCTCGACCGGCGCGGGCAAGTCGACCCTGGCCAAGCTGCTCGCCCGGTTCTACGACCCCTCCGACGGCCGGGTCCTGCTGGACGGCGTCGACCTGCGCGACCTGGCCGGGCCCGAGCTGCGGCGCGGGGTGGTCATGGTGACGCAGGAGGCGTTCCTGTTCTCCGGCACGGTCGCCGAAAACATCGCGATCGGCCGCCCGGACGCCACCCGCGAGGACATCGAGCAGGCCGCGAAGGCCATCGGCGCGCACGACTTCATCCAGCAACTGCCCGACGGCTACGACACGGACGTCCGCAAGCGGGGCGGCCGCATCTCCGCCGGCCAGCGCCAACTCGTCGCCTTCGCACGGGCGTTGCTCGCCGACCCGGCCGTGCTGATCCTCGACGAGGCGACCAGCTCGCTCGACATCCCGGGCGAGCGGGCGGTGCAGCGCGCGATGGCGACGGTGCTGAAGGGGCGTACGGCCGTGGTCATCGCGCACCGGCTGTCGACCGTGGAGATCGCGGACCGGGTACTGGTCATGGAGCACGGGCGGATCGTCGAGGACGGCAGCCCGGACCAACTCGTCGCGGACACGGGCCGGTTCGCGGATCTGCACAGGGCGTGGCGGGACAGCCTGGCGTGAGCGGGGCAGTCCGACGTGAGGCGGGACGGTCCGGCGCGAGAAGCGGAGAGAGATGATCGACGCGTACGAGGATCCCGGCACGCCCGACCGCCGTGGCGGCGGCCGGTATCTGTGGTGGCTGGTGAGGTGCCAGCCGGGCCGGGCCGCCGCCGGTGCGCTGCTGGGCAGCACCTGGATGGTGCTGCTGGCGGCGACGCCGTATCTGATGGCCCGGGCCATCGACGACGGTCTGGAACCGGGACGCATGGGTGCGCTGGCCGGCTGGAGCGTCGCGCTGTTCGCGGTAGGGGCGTTCAACGCCTGGCTGAGCATCATGCGGCACCGCACGATGACCCGGGTGCGGATGGACGCCAACTTCCGCACGGTCAAGGTCGTCGTCGGGCAGGCGGTCCGGCTGGGCGCCGCGCTGTCCCGGCGGGCGGGTGCCGGGGAGGTCGTCACGATCGGGGTCGGCGACGTGCAGACGATCAGCCAGTCGCTGACCGTCGTCGGGCCCGGGGTCGGCGCGGTCGTCGCCTATCTGGTGGTCGCAGGGCTGCTGCTGTCGGTGTCGACGCTCATCGCCGTGGTGGTGCTGCTCGGGATCCCGGTGATCGTCCTCCTCGTCGGGCCGCTGCTCACCCGCCTCCAGGGCACCGAGACGGAGTACCGCGAGCGGCAGGGCGTGCTCACCGCCCGGATCGCCGACCTGGCGGGCGGGCTGCGGGTCCTCAACGGCCTCGGCGGTAAGGGGCTGTTCGCCGACGCCTTCCACCGCGACTCGCAGCGGCTGCGGTCCCAGGGCTACCGGGTCGGGGCGGTGACCAGCTGGGTGCAGGCGCTCGGGGTGGGGCTGCCGACGCTGTTCATGGCCGTGGTGACCTGGCTGGCGGCCCGGCTCGCCGCCCAAGGGGCCATCACCGTCGGCGAGTTGGTGTCGGTGTACGGCTATGTGGCGGTCCTGGTGGGGCCGGTGGCGTTCTGGGTGGACTGCGGCTACCAGATCAGCCGGGGTCTGGTGGCGGCCCGGCGGGTCGTACGGTTCCTGCGCCTGGAGCCGATGGCGGACACCGGCACCCGGGACGCGCCCGCCGAGCCGTCGGTGCTGCACGACCCCGCATCGGGCGTGCGGGTGCTGCCGGGGCGGCTGACCGCGCTGGCCGGCGCCCGCCCCGCCGACACCGCGGCCGTGCTCGACCGCCTCGGCCGGTACGTCCCGTCGGCGGCGACCTGGGGCGGGGTGCCGCTCGACGAGATCGCGCTGGCGCAGGTCAGACAGCGGATCCTGGTCGCCGACCACGAGGCCGACTTGTTCGCGGGCACTCTGCGCGAGCTGGTCGGCGGCGGGGACGACGGCGACGAGGAGCGCATCGGGCTGGCCGTGCACACGGCCGTCGCCGACGACATCGTGCAGGGCCTGCCGGACGGGCTCGACTCGGTGATCGACGCGCAGGGCCGCAACCTCTCCGGCGGCCAGCGCCAGCGCGTACGGCTGGTGCGGGCGCTGCTCGCCGACCCCGAGGTGCTGCTGGCCGTGGAGCCCACCTCGGCGCTGGACGCCCACACCGAGGCGCGGGTGGCCGAGCGGCTGGGGGCCGCGCGCGAGGGCCGTACGACGGTGGTCACCACCACCTCCCCGCTCGTGCTGGACCACGCGGACGTCGTGCTCCACCTGGTCGACGGCAAGGTTTCGGCCACCGGCAGCCACCGCGAGCTGCTGGACCGGGAGCCGGGGTACCGGGCGCTGGTGGCGCGGGACGCCGACCTCAGCGAGACGGACGCCGACACCCCCGGCCTCACCGACACCGCGAACGTCACAGACACCGAGGAGGCCGTACGGTGACCGGCTCGACGACCTCTTCCGGACAGCTGCCCGTGGCCGAGCCCGTCGACGTGCGGCGGGCCGCCGTACGGCTGGTGAAGGCCGACCGGCGGGCCTTCACGGCCGCGCTCGCGCTGAACGCGCTGGCGGCCGTCGCCGGGCTCGCCGGGCCGTGGCTGCTGGGGCGGATCATCGACGACGTGCGAGGCGGGGGCGGAGTGTCGGCCGTGGACCGGCTGGCACTGGTCCTGCTGGTGTGCGCGGTGGCGGAGTTGCTGCTGGCCCGGTGGGCGCGGTACGTGGGGCACCGGTTCGGTGAGCGGACGCTGGCGCGGGTGCGCGAGGAGTTCGTGGACCGGACGCTGGCGCTGCCCGCGTCGGTGGTGGAGCGGGCCGGCACCGGCGATCTGACCGCGCGCGGCACGGCCGACGTGGCCACCGTCGGCACCACGCTGCGCGACGCCGGCCCCGAACTGCTCATCAACGGCGTGCAGTTCCTGTTCGCGCTGGTCGCGGTGTTCGTGATCGACCCGCTGCTCGGCGCGGTCGGTGTGCTGGGCCTGACGCCGATCTGGTTCGCCCTGCGCTGGTATCTGCGCCGGGCGCGGGACGGCTATCTGGCGGAGGGGGCGGCCAACTCGGAGGTCGCCGAGGTCGTCGCGGCGACCGCGTCGGGGGCGCGCACCGTCGAGGCGCTTCGCCTGGAGGAGCGGCGGATCAGGGCGAGCCGGGACGCCCTCGAAACGTCCCGCCGCACCCGCCTGCACACGCTCCACCTGCGCACCGTGTTCTTCCCGGCGGTGGAGGTGTCGTACCTGATCCCGGTGGCCGGGGTGCTGGTGATCGGCGGGATGCTGCACGCGGACGGCGTGATGAGCCTGGGCGCGGTGGTGGCGGCGGCGCTGTATCTGCGGCAGATGAGCGATCCCCTCGACCAGATCCTGGTCCGGGTGGAGCAACTGCAGAGCAGCGGCGCCTCGTTCGCCCGCGTGGAGGGGCTGGCCCGGGCCCCGCGCGCCGACACGGCCGACGCCCCCGTCCCGGCGGACGACCTGATCGAGGTGACCGGCGTGCGCTACGCCTACGACCGGGGCGGCGAGGTGCTGCGGGGCGTGGACCTGACGGTGCGCCCCGGGGAGCGGCTCGCGGTCGTCGGGCCCTCCGGCGCCGGCAAGACCACCCTGAGCCGGCTGCTGGCGGGTGTGGACGCGCCCAGCACCGGCACGGTGACGGTCGGCGGGGTGCCCGTCGTCGGCCTCGGCCCCGAACAGCTGCGCCGCCAGGTCGTCCTGGTCACCCAGGAGCACCACGTCTTCCTCGGGACGGTCCGTGACAACCTCCTGATCGCCGAACCGGCCGCGACGGACGACGACCTGTGGGCCGCGCTGGCGGCGGTCGGCGCGGACACGTGGGCGCGGGAGCTGCCCGACGGTCTCGACGCCACGCTGGGCGAGGGAGGTTGCCGTACGGACGGCTCCCAGGCCCAGCAACTCGCCCTCGCCCGGGTGGTGCTGGCCGACCCGCACACGCTGATCCTCGACGAGGCCACGGCCCTGCTCGACCCGACCACCGCGCGCCACACCGAGCGTGCCCTGGCCGCCGTACTCGAAGGCCGCACGGTCATCGCCATCGCCCACCGCCTGCACACCGCCCACGACGCGGATCGCGTGGCGGTCATGGAGGACGGTCTGCTGACCGAACTGGGCACGCACGACGAGCTGGTAGCGGCGGACGGGGCGTACGCGGCGCTGTGGGGGTCGTGGCACGGGGACCGGCCGGCCTCCCCCAAGCCCTCGTTCCGAGCCGTCTAGTCCGCATACCGAACATGAATTTCCGGGCAACGGACGATTTCTGGCCAACTTTCTGACGCGCTCCTGACAGAAACCGCCATCTCCTGCGACTCTTCCCACGGCCGCTTCACAGCAACCCCACAGCACGAACGTGTGCCGCGGCCGTACGTGGTTCTGCGCACCGCCCTGTTCTGCCCGGCCGGCCCACCCGCCGACCGGTCTCCCCTGGCCGTGCGATCCGCGGCCACGCAGAAGGAGTCAGTGTTGAGAAGCAGTTCCTCCCACAGACGCACCTCCCACGCCAGCACCTCCGTCACGCGCACCACTCCCCGTCGCAGGGCCGCCGCAGTGGCCCTCGTCGGCGTGTCCGCCCTGATCGCCGCGGCCGTCCAGTCGGGCGCCGCCACCGCAGCCCCGGAGAAGGCACCGTCGGCCGCGGGCAAGGTCATACCGGGCGCGGAGTCGGTCAAGCTGACCCCCGCCCAGCGCGCCGCGCTGCTCCGTTCGGCCGAGGCCTCCAAGGCGAAGACCGCCGAGGAACTGGGCCTGGGCGCGAAGGAGAAGCTGGTCGTCCGGGACGTCCTCAAGGACGGCAACGGCACGGTCCACACCCGCTACGAGCGCACCTACGACGGCCTGCCCGTCCTGGGCGGCGACCTGGTCGTGGAGAGCACGAAGGCCGACGCGACCGAGGCGGTCGTCAAGGCCACCCGCGCCGCGATCAAGCCGGCGACCACGACGGCCAAGCTGTCCGCGGCCAAGGCCGAGACGCAGGCCCTCGCCGCCGCCAGGGCCGAGGACGCCAAGAGCCCCGACGTCAACCGCGCCCCGCGCAAGGTGATCTGGGCGGCCGACGGCAAGCCGACCCTGGCCTACGAGACGGTCGTCGGCGGTTTCCAGCACGACGGCACCCCGCAGGAGCTGCACGTCGTCACCGACGCGGCCACCGGCGCGAAGCTGTACGAGTGGGAGGCCATCGAGACCGGCACCGGCAACACGGTGTACAGCGGCACGGTCACCCTCGGCACCACGCAGTCCGGGTCGACGTTCAACCTCACGGACGGCACCCGCGGCGGCCACAAGACGTACAACCTCAACCGAGGCACCTCCGGCACCGGCACGCTGTTCTCCGGCCCCGACGACATCTGGGGCAACGGCAGCCCGTCGAACCTGGAGTCGGCCGCCGCCGACGCGCACTACGGCGCCGCGCTGACCTGGGACTACTACAAGAACGTGCACGGCCGGAGCGGCATCCGCGGGGACGGCGTCGGCGCCTACTCCCGGGTCCACTACGGCAACAACTACGTCAACGCGTTCTGGTCCGACAGCTGCTTCTGCATGACCTACGGCGACGGCTCGGGCAACACCAACCCGCTCACCTCGATCGACGTGGCCGCGCACGAGATGACCCACGGGCTCACCTCCAACACGGCAGGACTCAACTACAGCGGCGAGTCCGGCGGTCTGAACGAGGCGACCTCCGACATCTTCGGCTCGACCGTCGAGTTCTACGCCAACAACTCCTCCGACGTCGGTGACTACCTCATCGGCGAGGAGATCGACATCAACGGCGACGGCACGCCGCTGCGCTACATGGACAAGCCGAGCCAGGACGGCTCGTCCAAGGACAGCTGGTACTCCGGTATCGGCTCGATCGACGTGCACTACTCCTCGGGCCCCGCGAACCACTTCTTCTACCTGCTGAGCGAGGGCAGCGGCACCAAGACCATCAACGGTGTCACCTACAACTCGCCCACCGCGGACGGCCTCGCGGTCACCGGCATCGGCCGGGACAAGGCGGAGAAGATCTGGTTCCGCGCGCTGACCACGAAGTTCACCTCGACCACCAACTACGCGGCGGCCCGCACCGGCACCCTCGCGGCGACGGGCGAGCTGTACGGCACGACGAGCGCCGAGTACAAGGCCGTGCAGGACGCCTGGGCGGGTGTCGCGGTCGGTGCGCGCTCCGACGGCGGTGGCGGTGGCGGCACCTCCTTCGAGAATGCGACCGACGTATCGATTCCGGACAGCGGAGCGGCGGTCAACTCGGCGATCACCGTGTCGGGGCGGACGGGCAACGCACCGTCGAACCTCGCGGTGGCGGTCGACATCGTCCACACCTACATCGGTGACCTCCGGGTGCAGCTGATCGCCCCCGACGGCACGGCGTACACACTGAAGGCGTACGGCACCGGTGGCAGCGCGGACAACCTCAACACCACGTACACGGTGAACGCCTCCTCCGAAGTCGCCAACGGAACCTGGCAGTTGAGGGTTCAGGACAACGCGGCCCAGGACACCGGATACATCAACTCCTGGAAGCTCACCTTCCCGTAGGCCCCGCGCCCTCCAAGGGCCCGATGACAGGGCGCCGCCCCGGTGGTTCGACTCCCCGGGGCGGCGCCCTCATTCACATGCCCGAAACATTTACCGGCCAGGCGACTTTCGGCCAACATCACCTGGAGGCATGACATGTACGCGGCACCAATGCCACTCTTCCCTCACCCGCCGCACAACTTCCCAGCAACCCCCCACCGAAGGAGCTTGTGTGTCCTCCGTCTACGCGCGTCACCGCCGCACCACCCTGGCCATCGCCACCACCGTCGCCGCCGGAGCCCTCCTCACCACCGGGCTGACCGCCGTCAGCGCCTCCGCCCAGACCCCGGCGGACAGCACCAGTGCCGCGAAGCCCCTCGCCGCCCCGACCACGCTCGCCCCGGCCGCGCGCACCGCGCTCATCCAGAAGCAGCAGGACGCCGCGACCGGCACCGCCCAGGAGATAGGTCTCGGCGCCAAGGAGAAGCTGGTCGTCAGAGACGTCGTCAAGGACGCCGACGGCACGGTCCACACCCGCTACGAGCGCACCTACGCGGGCCTGCCCGTCCTCGGCGGCGACCTGGTCGTCCACGAGTCGAAGGCCGGCGCCACCCAAGGCGTCACCAAGGCGACGAAGACCACCATCAAGGTCGCCTCGCTCAAGCCCGCGATCGCCGCGACCAAGGCGGAGAAGCAGGCCCTGACCGCCGCCGAGTCGGCCGGCTCGGAGAAGACCGAGGCCGACGCCGCGCCCCGCAAGGTGATCTGGGCGGGCAACGGCAGCAAGCCGACCCTCGCCTACGAGACGGTCGTCGGCGGCCTCCAGGAGGACGGCACCCCCAACCAGCTGCACGTCATCACCGACGCGGCCACCGGCAAGAAGCTCTTCGAGTACCAGGGCATCGAGACCGGCTCCGGCAAGAGCCTCTACTCCGGCACCGTCACCCTCGGCACCTACCTGTCGGGCTCGACGTACCAGCTGTACGACACCTCGCGCGGCGGTCACAAGACGTACAACAAGGCGCACGGCACCAGCTCCTCGGCGGGCACCCTGTTCACCGACGCCGACGACACCTGGGGCACCGGCGTCGCCTCCAGCTCGACCACCGACCAGACCGCGGCCGTCGACGCCGCGTACGGCGCGCAGACGACCTGGGACTTCTACAAGAGCACCTTCGGCCGCAGCGGCATCAAGAACGACGGCAAGGCCGCCTACTCCCGCGTCCACTACGGCAACGCGTACGTCAACGCGTTCTGGGACGACAGCTGCTTCTGCATGACGTACGGCGACGGCGAGAGCAACACCCACCCGCTCACCTCGCTGGACGTGGCCGGCCACGAGATGACGCACGGCGTCACGTCGAACACGGCGGGCCTGAACTACAGCGGGGAGTCCGGCGGCCTGAACGAGGCCACGTCCGACATCTTCGGCACGGCGGTCGAGTTCTACGCGGCGAACTCCAACGACGTCGGTGACTACCTCATCGGCGAGGAGATCGACATCAATGGCGACGGCAGCCCGCTGCGCTACATGGACCAGCCCAGCAAGGACGGCGGTTCGGCCAACGCCTGGTCGTCGACGCTGAAGAACCTGGACGTGCACTACTCGTCCGGCCCGGCGAACCACTTCTTCTACCTGCTCAGCGAGGGCAGCGGCAGCAAGACCATCAACGGGGTCAGCTACAACTCGCCGACCTCCAACGGCTCCACCGTCACCGGCATCGGACGCGCCAAGGCCGTCCAGATCTGGTACAAGGCGCTGACCGAGTACTTCACGTCGACCACCACGTACGCGGGCGCCCGCACCGGCACCCTGAGCGCGACGGCGGCCCTGTACGGCTCCACCAGCACCGAGTACAAGGCGGTCGCGGCCGCCTGGTCGGCGGTCAACGTCGGCTGACGTTTCGCCAGTCGAGACGGGCGGCCCCCCGGACGAAGGCAACCCCGGGGGCCGCCCTACTCTTGGGCCTCATGTCCTTCACGTACGACCACGTCGGCGCCACCCGGCAGGACGGCTTCTGCCCTCCCGGCTTCCACCCCCTGCACGTGCGCGCGCGCATCGGCGAGGGGCAGGAGGTCTTCAGCAGAGCCTGTGAGGCGGTCCTCACCTGGGAGATGCACCGCGAGCTGGGCGTCGGCATCGANCCCTCCCGGCTTCCACCCCCTGCACGTGCGCGCGCGCATCGGCGAGGGGCAGGAGGTCTTCAGCAGAGCCTGTGAGGCGGTCCTCACCTGGGAGATGCACCGCGAGCTGGGCGTCGGCATCGACGCCGACGCGGACCGCGCCGCCCCCGAGGTCGACGTCACCGTCACCCTCGCCGGGCTGATCAAGGCCCCCTGCCGCGTGGTCTGGACGGTCGAGGAACCCCGCCGCGCCGGCTGGGCGTACGGCACACTGGCCGGCCACCCGGAGTGCGGCGAGGAGTCCTTCGTCGTCGACCGCACCGGCGACGGCACGGTCTGGCTGACGATCTCCGCGTTCAGCCGGGGCGCGAAGTGGTACTCCCGCGCCGGCGGCCCGGCGACCCGCGGGCTGCAGCACGCGTACGCACGGCGGTGCGGCGCGGTGCTGCGCCGGCTGTGCGCCCCGGTCGAGAAGATCTGAGCGGGCTCAGCGCAGCAGCACCCCCGCGGTCTCCACCACCTCCTGTGAGGGCAGCGCCACGAGCCCCGGTTCCGCGCCGGACGCCAGCAGCCGGTGGGCGGGCAGGACGCGGACCGTGTAGCCGTAGGGACCCGTCCGGTCCAGGGACAGCGGGCCCTCGTACACCCAGCGGCCCTCCGGATCCGGGCTGCCCGCCGGTTTCAGCGGGACGGTGGTGGCGTCGGTGATGCGGTCCTCCTCGTCGACCCGGCCGGAGACCGCCTGCACCTCGACGTCCTCCGGGGCGAGCCCACCGAGGCCGACGCGGACCCGCAGACCGAGGGTCGTGCCGAGTTCGGCGGTGGCGGTGGCCGCGGTGGTCTCGACGTGGTCGACGGTCACCCCGTGCCAGGCGGAGCGCAGCCTGGACTTCCACTGCGCCAGTTCGCGGGCGGCGTCGGGGGCCATCGCGCGGTGGGCGTGGGCGGCCGGGGCGTAGAGCCGCTCGACGTACTCGCGGACCATGCGCCCGGCCAGCACCTTCGGGCCGAGCAGGGTGAGGGTCTGGCGGACCATCTCGATCCAGCGGTCGGGCAGCCCGCCCTGGCCGCGCTCGTAGAAGCGCGGGGTGACCCGCTGTTCGAGCAGGTCGTAGAGCGCCTCGGCCTCTATGTCGTCACGCCGGTCGGGATCGGTGCCGACGCCGTCGGCGGTGGGGACCGCCCAGCCGAAGTCGGGCTGGAACCACTCGTCCCACCAGCCGTCCAGCACGGAGAGGTTGAGGCAGCCGTTGAGCGCGGCCTTCATTCCGGACGTGCCGCAGGCCTCCAGCGGCCGGAGCGGGTTGTTCAGCCAGATGTCGCAGCCCGGGTAGAGCTTCTGCGCCATCGCCATGCCGTAGTCGGGCAGGAAGACGATCCGGTGCCGTACCCGCGGGTCGTCCGAGAACCGCACCAGCTCCTGCACCAGCCGCTTGCCCCCGTCGTCCGCCGGGTGCGCCTTGCCCGCGACCACGATCTGGATCGGCCGCTCCGGGTGCAGCAGCAGGTCCATCAGCCGGTCCCGGTCCCGCAGCATCAGCGTCAGACGCTTGTACGAGGGGACGCGCCGCGCGAACCCGATGGTGAGGACGTCCGGGTCGAGCACGCCGTCGATCCAGCCCAGCTCGGCCGTACCGGCCCCGCGTTGCCGCCAGGAGGCGCGCAGCCGCTCCCGCACCTCCGTCACCAGCTGCTCGCGCAGGCTGCGGCGCAGCTCCCAGATGTCCTGGTCGGCGATGTCGGCGACCGCGTCCCAGCGGTCAGAGCCGCCGACGGTCATGGCGTCCTCGGTGCGCTGGGCGCCGACCTGCCGGGCACCGAGCCGGAAGACCTCCGGTGCCACCCAGGTCGGGGCGTGCACACCGTTGGTCACGGAGGTGATCGGCACCTCCTCGGGGTCGAATCCCGGCCAGAGTCCGGAGAACATCTCCCGGCTGACCTTGCCGTGCAGCAGGGAGACGCCGTTGGCGCGCTGGGCGAGGCGCAGCCCCATCACGGCCATGTTGAAGAGGTTGGCTTCGCCGCCGGGATAGGTCTCCATGCCCAGTTGCAGGACGCGCCCGACGTCGATGCGCGGGAGTTCCGCGTCGGGGCCGAAGTGGCGGGCGACCAGCTCGCGGTCGAAGCGGTCGATGCCGGCCGGGACAGGGGTGTGCGTGGTGAAGACGGTCCCGGCCCGGACCGTTTCGAGAGCGGAGTCGAAGTCCAGACCCTGCGCGCACAGCTCGGCGATCCGCTCCAGGCCGAGGAGACCGGCGTGGCCCTCGTTGGTGTGGAAGACCTCGGGTTCGGCGTGGCCGGTGAGGCGGCAGTACGTCCGTACGGCCCGCACTCCTCCTATGCCGAGCAGCATCTCCTGCAGCAGCCGGTGCTCGCTGCCGCCGCCGTAGAGCCGGTCGGTCACCCCGCGTTCGCCGAGGTCGTTCTCCTCGACGTCCGAGTCCAGCATCAGCAGCGGGACCCGGCCGACCTGGGCCAGCCAGATCCGGGCGTGCAGCTGCCTGCCGCCGGGCAGCGCGAGGGAGACCTGGGCGGGGGTGCCGTCGGGCTCCCTGAGCTGGGCGACGGGCAGCTCGTTGGGGTCGAGCACCGGATAGTGCTCCTGCTGCCAGCCGTCCCGGGACAGGGACTGCCGGAAGTAGCCGTGCCGGTAGAGCAGCCCGACACCGATCAGGGGTACGCCGAGATCGCTGGCCGCCTTCAGATGGTCGCCGGCGAGGATGCCGAGGCCGCCGGAGTACTGGGGCAGGGCGGCCGTGATGCCGAACTCGGGTGAGAAGTAGGCGACGGCGGCCGGCAGGTCGGCCGTCTGTGTCTGGTACCAGCGGGCGCCGGTGACGTAGTCGTGCAGATCGTCGGCGACCGCGGTGAGCCGGCGCAGGAAGCGGCGGTCCTCGGCGAGTTCCGCGAGCCGCCCGGGCCGCACGCTGCCGAGCAGCCGTACCGGGTCACCACCCGAGGCGGACCAGCGCTCGGGATCGACGGACTGGAAGAGATCGCGGGTCTCCGCATGCCAGGACCAGCGCAGATTGCGCGCGAGGTCACTCAGCGGCCGGAGGGGGTCGGGGAGCACGGGTCGGACGGTGAATCGACGGATCGCCTTCACATTCCACCTCAAGCGAGCGTGAGGAAGAGGACGCACGGCGGTGTGCGTCCCGTCGTCAGCTTCGACGGTATCCGGGACGGGGCCTTCGTAACCACGGCGCCTTCCCGCGGGCACCGTCTTTCCCGCAGCCTATGACCTCTGATCCTGTTTGGCCGATTCCGCCCCCATAGGCGTCCTTGTCGTACTTCACACCGCACGAGAGGCTGCCCAGTGGCGTACCGGCCCGGGGAGCCGCGCACGCGGCGCACCGCGGCTGTCGTACGCCGAGTCGAGGAGGGGGTACAAAGCCATGGCACGGACGCGAACACGGCGTCTGCGCCGGGTGGGGGGTCTGACCGCGGTGACCTGTGCCGCGGCGCTTTCGGCCATCACCCTGCCCGCGCACGCCGTACCGGAGGGGCGGATACTCGGCGCCGGACAGCCCGGTTCCGTCGGCGGAAGTTACCTGGTGACACTCAAGGGGGGAACGAAGGCCCCGTCGGTGGCCGGAAAAGAGCTCGCCGAAAAATACGGGGCGAAAATCAGCCATACCTACGGAACGGTGCTGAACGGGTACGCCGTGAAGGCGGACGTGAGACAGGCCGAGCTGCTCGCGGCCGACCCGCACGTCGCCTCCGTCGTCCAGGACACCCGGGTGAGCCTGGACCACGTCCAGAAGAACCCCCCGTCCTGGGGCCTGGACCGCGTCGACCAGCCGAACCTGCCGCTCGACAAGGGCTACACAGGGCCGGAGTCCGCGGGGGCGGGCGTCACGGTCTACGTGATCGACACCGGCATCCGGATCGGTCACCGGGACTTCGGCGGCCGGGCGAGCCACGGCTGGGACTTCGTCGGCCGCGACAACAGCGCGGGCGACGGCAACGGCCATGGCACCCATGTCGCCGGCACCGTCGCCGGCACCAAGTACGGCGTCGCCAAGAAGGCCGAGGTGGTGGCCGTACGCGTCCTCGACAACGCGGGCGCCGGCACGACGGCGCAGGTCATCGCGGGCATCGACTGGGTCACCAGGAACGCCAGGAAGCCCGCGGTCGCCAACCTCAGCCTGGGCGGCTACCGCAACGCCCAGCTGGACGCCGCCGTACGCAGCTCCATCGCGTCCGGCGTGACGTACACGGTCGCCGCGGGCAACGACGGCGGGCCGGCGTCGCTGTACTCCCCCGCGGGCGTACGGCAGGCGATCACGGTCGGCGCGAGCGACAGGAAGGACGCCAGGGCGAGCTTCTCCAACCACGGCTCGGCCCTCGACCTGTTCGCGCCAGGTGTGTCGATCACGTCGGCGTCCATCGGGGGTGACACCGCGGCCGCCACCGCCTCCGGTACGTCGATGGCGTCGCCGCACGCGGCGGGCGCGGCCGCGCTCTATCTCGCGGACCACCGGAAAGCGACTCCGGCGCAGGTCGGCAAAGCGCTCGCCACCCGGGCCGCAACCGGAAAAATCTCCGGCCGGGGCCTCGGGTCACCGAACAAACTCCTTCAGGTACCGCGCTGACCGGGACCGATTCCGTTACCGGCCCCGTTCGGCCTGAACGGGGCCGGTCTTGTGTGGAGACATACGCGTGAGTAGTTAACAAAGTGCCGGATTGCTCACCCGAATAGGGTGGGAAGGCTCCTCCGGTACACCCCTCAGGAAGATTGCGGGGGACACCACGCAGGACCCACCTCCCCACATCCATCCGCCCACCCACGTTGACGCGGACAGGAGCGGTCATGCCCGCCACGCACCACTCGTCAGCACCCCCGACACCGAGCACCGAAGAAGTACCCGTGCGCCCGGTCGACGACGGTCCGCCGGCCCCGGAGCCACCCTCCGCGGGCGACACCGCCGGTATCGGACGCATACCCGTCCTCGACGTCCGCCCGGTCGTCCGGCACGGACGCAGGCCGGCCAAGGCCGTCACCGGCGAGACCTTCGAGGTCTCGGCCACCGTCTTCCGCGAGGGACACGATGCCGTCGCCGCCAACGTCGTACTGAGGGATCCGGAGGGCCGCCCAGGCCCCTGGACACCGATGCGCGAACTGACGCCCGGCACCGACCGCTGGGGCGCCGAGGTCACCCCGGACGCCCCGGGCCGCTGGACGTACACCGTGGAGGCGTGGGGCGACCCCGTCACCACCTGGCGGCACCACGCCCAGATCAAGATCCCCGCGGGAATGGACACGGAACTCGTCCTGGAGGAGGGCGCCCGGCTGTACGAACGGGCAGCCGCCGGCGTCCCGAAGAAGGGCAAACGGCAGGTCCTCCTCACGGCCGTGCAGACCCTGCGCGACGACACCCGCCCCGCCGCGACCCGCCTCGCGGCGGCGTTGACGCCCGAGGTGGACGCCGTCCTCTCGCGGTATCCGCTGCGGGAGTTCGTGACC
>NZ_JBXEJE010000031.1:0-124520 GCF_056820935.1 Streptomyces sp. Q2
GGCCGCTGTGGCGCGGGCGGGTCCGCAGCGCCGGCCCGGGTCCGGCGCCGCCGCTGCGGCAGACCGCCCGGCGATGTCTGACGCCCCGATCCGGCGACGGAGGTGTCCTCACCCGGCTCGGTCCCGTATCCGTGACTGCGCTCGGCCGCGTCGCGTCCAGGGCAGGTGGAACAGTGTCTGCTTCAACTCCGGGTCGTCGTAGTTCTGTTGCAGCCCACGCGGGGCGTCCTGGAGCAGGTACGGCGCCGCTCTGGATCTCACGGGTCGCCCCGCGCACGCCGGCCTGCGCGGCCGCCTCGATCCGGGTGCGCTGTGCGGTCAGCTCGGCCCGCGGTTCTCTGAGCGCGTGCTCCAGCGCCAGGCCCGGCGGCGTGCCGGAGATCTGTGGCTGCAAGGGGCCTGGGACAACCACGTGCGGATGAGCCAGTCGGCGGGCGGCGGGGGGAACGCGCTGCGCCGTCAGATGTTCCACCCCGGCCGTGAACGCCCGGGCCGTGCTGTCGAGTTGGGTGGGCGGCGCGGCGATCTCCGTGCGCCGCAGGGCCTGTCGGCGCCGCGATCGCAGCAGCCCGCCGCCGAGGGCGAGCGCGGACAGTGTTCCGGCGGCCAGACCACCGGCCATCAGGTCCGGTAGTTCGATCATCGAATCGGTTCCAAGGGAAAGTCGGGACAGGTCCGAAGCGGGCGGGGAGGCCGGGCAGCGCGGAGCGCGAAGCCCTCACGCGAGGCATCCGCAGCACAGTACACACCGTCATCGACCGGTCTCGCACTGTCGTTGGACGCATCGCTTCGAAAGTGGCCGAGCTCCATCGCTTCCGTGGCAACTGTCGGAATCGCTGGGCGGTGTGCCCTGGTGGAGGGGGGGTACTCGGGCGATCCCGCAAGGACTACCGCTGGAGGAGGTCCGAATGACCAGCAGCACTGAGACCGGCGGCGTGACCGGTACGCCGGACAAGGACTACAACCTGATCTGGTATGTAGAGGCGTGCCTGAACAACGCGCTGCGTCTGGAGAGCTACATCCAGGACGCGGAGCGCGAGAAGGACACCGAGGTCGCCGACCTGTTCCGCAAGGCGCAGGCGGACAGCCGCAAGGGCGCCGAACTGGGCAAGGGGCTGCTGCGTGCCCGGCTCGACGGAAGCTGACGCCCTGAGCGACGGAAGCTGAGCCCTGATCGACGGGGCTGACACTCTGATCGCGAGGCCCGGACGCCAAGGCAGACCGGCGTCCGGGCCTTTGGCGTGCCGAGTCGTTGAGTGCTCAAGTTCCGCTTGTCACACAGGGTTTACACTGTGGCGGCCGACGTGCCCGCGGGACTTGCTAACGTGTTACCCGCCGGTAGCAAGCTGCGGAAGTGATCACGGGGGGTCGGTGGGCCGGCACGTTTCTCCCGCCTATCCGGACAGGTGAGATTCGAACACATGGCCCGTTCCCTGGTCGACCTGCTGACCACGCACGCCTCGGACCAGCCCGACCGAACCGCGTACCGCTTCCTCGTCACGGGCGACCGGGACGGGGAGATCCAGGACATCTCCTACGGGCGACTGGCCTGCCGGGCCCGCGCGATCGCCGCCTGGCTCCAGGAGCGCGGCCTGACCGGATCCCGGGCCATGCTGCTGTACCCGCCCGGCCTGGAGTTCATCAGCGGATACCTGGGCTGCCTCTCCGCCGGGGTCGTCGCGGTGCCGGGCGTACCCCCACAGGGCCGGGCGCACAACCACCGCGCGTTGATCCGCACGAAGCGCCTGATAGCCGACGCGGACGCCAAGGTGATCCTCGGCGGCCGCGACGTGATCGCCGCCCTGACCGGCATGGCGGAACACCTGCCCGAGCTGGCCGACCTCACCTGTGTGGCCACCGAGGACATCCCCGACGAGCTGGCCGCCGCCTGGCGTGAACCCGACCTCACCGCCGACTCGGTCGCCTTCCTCCAGTACACCTCCGGCTCCACCTCCGCCCCCAAGGGCGTGGTCGTCACCCACGGCAACCTGCTCGACAACGAACGGGTCATCACCGAACGGATGGGCCACACCCCGGACACCATCGAGGCGTACGGCCGCGAACTGATCGTCAGCTGGCTGCCCGTCTACCACGACATGGGCCTCGTCGGCCCGGTCCTCAACACGGTCTACCTCGGCCTCACCACCACCCTCTTCTCCCCGCTGCACTTCCTCCAGCGGCCCGACCGCTGGCTGCAGGCCGTCAGCCACTACCGCCCGCACACCAGCGGCGGCCCCAACTTCGCCTACGAGCTGTCCCTGAAGCACGCCACGCCCGAACTCGTCGACGGGCTCGACCTGACGTCCTGGAAGGTCGCCTTCAACGGCGCCGAACCGGTACGCCCGGCCACCCTGCGGCGGTTCACCGAGACCTTCGCCCCGGCCGGTTTCCGCCGCGAGGCCTTCTACCCCTGCTACGGCCTGGCCGAGTCCACCGTGATGGTCACCGGCGGCACGGTGGACACCCCGCCCACGCTGCTGGCCGCCGCGGACACCGGACCGCACGCGGGCGAGGCGGACGCGGCGGCGGTCGGCTGTGGCCGGCCCGGCCCGGGCGTGACCCTGGTGATCGCCGACCCCGAACGCCACGAGGAACTCGCCGAGGGCGAGGTCGGCGAGATCTGGGTCGCCGGCGCGAGCGTCGCCAAGGGCTACTGGCGCAACACCCTCGCCACCCGCGAGACCTTCCGCGCCACCCTCGCCGGCCGCGAGGGCCGCTTCCTGCGCACCGGCGACCTCGGATTCCTGCGCGACGGCGAACTCTTCGTCACCGGCCGCATCAAGGACCTCATCGTCATCGACGGCCGCAACCACTACCCGCAGGACCTCGAACTGTCCGCCGAGATGGCCCACCCCGCCCTGCGCCCCGGCTGCACCGCCGCCTTCTCCGTCGACGCCGGAGTGGATGGAGAGCAGGTCGTCCTCGTGGCCGAGGCCGCCCCGGAGGCCGCGGGCGAGGCCGAGAAGATCACGGACCTGATCCGCAGCGCGATCGGCGAGGCCCACGGTGTGTCCGTGCGCGACGTCGTCCTGGTCCACCCCGGCACGATCCCCAAGACGTCCAGCGGCAAGATCCAGCGCCGCGCCTCCCGGGCGGCCCACCTGGGCGGCACCCTCGCCCAGGTCACCGCGCCCGCCACCCGCTGAACCTCGCCCGCCGTCGGAGCGACCCGTCCGCGCCGACAGCGGCCCGGCGGCCGTACACCGGCCGCGCGTCCAGTCGTACGGCCGCCATGCCGGCCGCATCCCCCGCTCGTACGGGAATCAGCCCGACCCGACTTCACGAGGACACCTGACCAGATGCCTGCGAACGAGTCCCCGAAGCAGTCCGTCGCCACACCCGAGGGCGTGCGGGCCTGGCTGGTGTCCGCCGTGGCCGAGGCGTCCGGGCTGGACCCGCTGACCGTCGACCCGCACCGGCCCATCGCCGAATTCGGTCTGGGATCACGCCGGTTGGTGACCCTGGCCGCGGAACTCTCGGAGCGGACGGGCCGGCCCCTCGATCCCTCCCTCGTCTTCGACCACCCGACCGTCGCGGCACTCGCCGAAGCCGTGTTCGCCGACGCTCCCGTTCCCGCACCCCAGGTTCCGTCCACGGCTTCCGGGCGCGGGGACGACGACGTCGCGATCATCTCCATGGCCTGCCGCTTCCCGGGTGGCGCCGACGACCCCGAGGCGCTGTGGCGGCTGCTGTCCGCCGGTACGGACGCCGTCACCGAGGTGCCGCCGGGCCGCTGGAACACGCGGGGCCTGTACGACGCCGACCCGGAGGCCACCGGTACGGCCTACTCGCTGCACGGCGGCTACCTCGACGGCATCGACCGCTTCGACGCTGCCTTCTTCGGCATCTCACCGCGTGAGGCCGACGCCATGGACCCCCAGCAGCGGCTCCTGTTGCAGACCGCCTGGGAGACCATCGAGCGCGCCGGCATCGTCCCCGAGACGCTGAACGGCAGCTCCACGGGTGTCTACGTCGGCCTGTACGACAGCGGCTACCTGGCCTCGGCCCCGCTGGGCCAACTCGACGGGCACGTCGGTACCGGCTCGGCCGGCAGCGTGGCCTCCGGGCGCATCGCCTACACCCTCGGTCTCCAGGGCCCCACGGTCACCGTCGACACCGCCTGCTCCTCCTCCCTCGTCGCCCTGCACCTGGCGGCGCGGGCGCTGGCGGGCGGTGAGTGCGACCTGGCGCTGGCCGGTGGGGCCTCACTACTGGTGACTCCGCGCGGGCACGTCGAGTTCAGCCGACTGCGCGGGCTGTCGCCGTCCGGGCGGTGCAGTCCCTTCGGGGCCGGTGCGGACGGCGTTGTGTGGGCCGAGGGCTGCGGCCTGGTCCTGCTCAAACGGCTGGCCGACGCCCGCCGGGACGGGGACCGGGTCCTCGCGGTCGTCAAGGGCTCGGCGATCAACCAGGACGGCCGCAGCCAGGGCCTGAGCGCCCCCAACGGGCCCGCCCAGACACGGGTGGTGCGCGCCGCACTGGACGCGGCCGGCCTCCGGCCCGACGACGTGGACCACGTCGAGACCCACGGCACCGGAACCCCGCTCGGCGACCCCATCGAAGGCCGGGCACTGGCCGCGGTGTTCGGACCGGGCCGCCCCGCCGACCGGCCGCTCGCCATCGGCTCCCTGAAGTCCAACATCGGCCACACCCAGGCCGCCGCGGGCATCGCCGGCGTCATCAAGACGGTGCTCTCCCTCGGCCACGGACAACTGCCCGCGTCCCTGCACGCCGACACCCTCACCGAGCACGTCGACTGGACGGCCGGAGCCCTGACCGTCCTCACCGCCACCCGCCCCTGGCCCCGCGACGAGAAGCGCGTACGACGGGCCGGGATCAGCGCGTTCGGCATCAGCGGCACGAACGCGCACGTGGTGCTGGAGGAGGCACCGCGGGATCTGGCGGGGCGGGGCCCGGTCCCCGCAAGTGACGGTGTGCTGCCGGAGTCGGCTCGGCCGCACGAGGAGAGCAAGCAGGACCAGGGGCGACCGGGCCCGGCGACCTTGCCGGGGGTGGCACGCCCAGGTGGGGAGCCGGAGCAGAACACGGACCGCCCGAGCGACGGGGCACCGCGAAGACAGGGTCGGCCGGGTGAAGGAACACCGCGGAACCCCGACCTGACCGACGAGGGTCCGCAGGACCAGGCGCACACGACCGGTGCGGACCGCCCCGCGCCGAACCTTTTCCCGCTGTCCGCCCGCACCCTGCCCGCCCTTCAGAGGCAGGCCGACCGCCTCCACGCGGCCCTCGCCGCCGCGCCGCACATGGCGCTGCCGTCCGTGGCCGCCGCGTTGGCCCACCACCGCACACACTTCGAGCAGCGGGCCGTCGTCCAGGCGGGCGATCGGGACGCGCTGCTGACCGCTCTGCGCCGGCTGGCCGAGGGGGAGCCGGACCCGCAGTGGGTCGTCGGCCCGGAACGGGCCAGGCCACACGGCAAGGTGGCGTTCGTCTTCCCCGGCCAGGGATCCCAGTGGACCGGCATGGCCCGTGACCTGCTGGACAGCGACCCGGTGTTCGCCGACGAACTCGACCGCTGCGACGCCGCCCTGCGCCCCTTCACCACCTGGTCGGTCGCGGCCGTCCTGCGGGGCGACACGAACGCCCCGTCCGCGGACCGTGTCGACGTGGTCCAGCCGGTCCTGTTCGCGGTGATGGTGTCCCTCGCCGCCGTGTGGCGGGCCCGCGGCGTACGGCCCGACGCCGTGATCGGGCACAGCCAGGGCGAGGTCGCCGCCGCCTGCGTCGCCGGGGCGCTCAGCCTCAACGACGCCGCGGCCGTGGTCGCCCTGCGCAGTCAGGCCCTGACCGAGCTGTCCGGCACCGGCACCATGGCCGTGGTCGCCCTGCCGCACACCGAGGTGAGCGCCCGCCTCGCCGAGCATGACGGCCGTATCTCCGTCGCCGCCGTCAACAGCGGCCGCTCGACCGTGATCGCCGGTGACGTGGACTCCGTGGAGACCCTGCTCACCGACCTCGACCGGCACCAGGTGTTCGCCCGCCGCCTCGACGTCGACTACGCCTCCCACACCGACCGGGTCGAGCCGGTCCGCACGGCGATCCTCGACGAACTCGACGGCGTCACCACCTACCCGACCTCCGTCGCCTGGTACTCCACGGTCACCGGCGAACCGGTCACCGGGGAACTCGAAGCCGACTACTGGTACACCAACCTGCGCGAGCCCGTCCGCTTCGCCCCCACCGTCGAACGCATGGCCGCCGACGGCTACCGCCACTTCGTCGAACTCAGCCCGCACCCGGCCCTGTTGACCGCCCTGCGCACCATCGGCGAGGACACGGACCACGACCTCGTGGCCATCGGCTCGCTGCGCCGCGACGAGAGCGGCCCCGCCTGCCTGGACCGGGCCGCCGCCGAACTCCACGTCCAAGGACGGCACCTCGACTGGCGCCGCCTGGTGCCGGACACCGACCCGGCCGACCTGCCCACGTACGCCTGGGACCAGCAGCGCCACTGGATCGAGCCCGCGACCGCCACCGGGAGCCCCGGCTTCCTCGACCGCGCCGCCCACCCGCTGCTCGGCATCCAACTCCGGTCCCCGGACGAGACCCGCTGGACGTTCCGCAACGAATGGTCGACGGCGAGCGCGGACTGGCTGCCGGACCACACCGTCTTCGGCCGCACCGTGGTGTCGGGCACCACCCTGATGGAACTGTGCCGCGCGGCGCTCGCCGCCGCCCGCCCGGGAGACGTCACCGACCTGCTCCTCCTCGCGCCCCTCACGCTGCCCGCCTCCGGCACGGTCGAGGTGTCCGTCGAGGTGACCACCGCCGGCCCGGTGCCGGAGATCACCGTGCACAGTCGCCCACGCGGCGACGAGCCGGCAGGGTGGACGCTGCACGCGACGGCGTCGGCCGCCGAGCCGGCCGACGCGACGGCCGGGCAACCGCCGGCGTGGCCGGAGACCGCCGACGAGGCCTGGAGCGAGCAGACGTACGCACGCCTGGCCGGCCTCGGTCTCGGCTACGGCCCCGCCTTCCGGGGCGTACGGCAGGCCGTCACCACCGGCGACGAACTGCTGGCCCTGCTGTCCCTGCCCCCGGTGGCGCGTGACGCCGACGACCCGTATCCGGTCCACCCGGCACTCCTGGACGCGGCGCTGCACGTCGCCGCCGCGTTCGACGCGTCCGAGGACCGGGTCCTGCTCCCGATTGCGGTGGGCCGCTGCGTCCTGCCGCCCGGTGGTGCCACCGAACTGACCGCGTCCGTGCGGCGCACCGGAGGCTCGGCGACCGACCTCACCCTGGACGTGACGCTGTGGGACGCCGACGGTTTCCCCGCCGGCCGTCTGGAGTCCGTACGCCTGCGTGCGGCGAGCCCCGCGGACCTGCGCGGCGGTTCGGAGAACGGGCGGCACCTGTACGAGGTGGCGTGGACGGCCGTCGAGGCACCGTCGGCCGAGGCACCCGGCACGTCCTGGAGCGTCGTCGGCGACCGGCAGGATCCGCAGGTCGCCGAAGCTTTGAGTGCTCTCGACGCGGCCGGGATCCAGCTGAGCGGGACGGGCGCCGACGTTCTCGTACGGTTCTGGCCGCACCCGGCCCCGGACGACGAGACGGCCGCCGCGGCACAGGGGTTGGCGGCCACCGCCCTCGCCGAGCTGCAGGCGCTGATCGCCCTGCCGGCCGAGGAGGCACCCGCCCGCATCGTGTGGGTGACCCGGGGCGCGGTCGCGGCCGGCGACGACGACACCGTGCCCGGCCTGGTCCAGTCGGTGCTCTGGGGTCTGGCCCGCAGCGCCCGCACCGAGCACCCCGACCTCGGACTGACCCTGCTCGACCTCGACGACTCGAACCCCGCCGTCGCACTGACGGCCGCCGTCGCGCACACCGGCGAGCCCGAACTCGTCGCCCGGGAGGGCGTGTTGCTCGCACCCCGGCTGGTGCGGGCCCGGCCGACCGACGCGGCGAGGATCCCGGCCGAGGTCCCCACCGACGGCACCGTACTGATCACCGGCGGCCTGGGCGCCGTAGGCCGTCACATCGCCCGCCTGCTCGCCGAACGCGGTGTCCCGCGCCTGCTGCTCACGTCCCGTCAGGGCGCCGAGGATCCCCGCACCGCCGACGTCACCGCCGAACTGACCGCGCTCGGCGCGCAGGTCGAGGTGGCGGCGTGCGACGTCGCGGACGCGGAAGCGGTGGCCGAGCTGCTCACCCGCGTGGGAGACGAGTCGCCCCTGCGTGGCGTCGTGCACTGCGCGGGCGTCCTGGCCGACGGGATCGTCGCCGAACTGGCCGCCGAGCGCCTCACCCAGGTCCTGCGCCCCAAGGTCGACGGCGCCGCCCACCTGCACCGCCTCACCGCCGGCCTGCCGCTCGGCCTCTTCCTGCTGGTCTCCTCGGCCGCCGGCGTCCTCGGCAACGCGGGCCAGGCCAACTACGCGGCCGCCAACGTCTTCCTCGACCAACTGGCCCACCACCGCAGGGCCCTGGGCCTACCCGGCGTCTCGGTCTCGTTCGGCGCCTGGGCGGGCGAGGGGCTGGCCGCCGCCCACGCCGACCTGGGCCGGATGGCCCGCCTCGGCCAGCGCGCCCTCACCGCCGACCAGGGCCGCGACCTCGTCGACCTCGCCCTGCACCGGAACCGCCCGCATCTGGTCGCCTGGGCCCTGGACCTGCCGCGCCTGCGGGACAACGCGGCCGTCGCGGACGGACCGGGTGCCGCCCTCTGGCGCTCGCTGCTGCCCGCGCCCCGCACCCGCGGCGACGCCGGACAGGGCCTCGCGGACCGTCTCGCCCGACTGCCCGAGGCCGAACGGTCTTCCCGCGTCCTCGCCCTGGTCCGTGAGGAGGCCGCCCTCGCGCTCGGCCTGCGCTCGGCGGAGGCCGTGCGCCCCGACCAGCCGCTGCGCGAGCTCGGCATGGACTCGGTGACGGCGGTCGAGCTGCGCGGTCGCATCAGCACCCGTCTCGGCACCCGGCTCCCCGCCACCCTGCTCTTCGACCACCCCACACCGGCCCGGCTCGCCGACCACCTCCTGGCCACCGCCCTGGCGACAGCCCGCCGGGCCGCCCCCGCCCGGCCGGCCGTCCGCCCCACGGCGCCGGCGGCCGACGAGCCCGTCGCCCTGATCGCCATGGCCTGCCGCCTGCCCGGCGGTGTGAGCGACCCGGAGGGCCTGTGGGACCTCGTCGCCCAGGGCCGTGACGCCGTCGGTCCCTTCCCGGCCGGGCGCTGGGACGTGGAGTCGCTGTACGACCCCGACCCGGAGGCGAGGGGCAAGTCCTACGCCCGTGAAGGCGGGTTCCTCGACGACATCGAGTCCTTCGACGCCGGCTTCTTCGGCATCACCCCGAAGGAGGCCGCCGCCATGGACCCCCAGCAGCGACTCCTGCTGGAGACGACGTGGGAGGCGCTGGAACGCGCCGGAACCGTGCCCGCCCGGCTCGCGGGCAGCAGCACCGGCGTCTACGTCGGCATGTTCGGCAGCGACTACCTGTCCGGCTCCCGGCTCGACCAGCTCGACGGATACGTCGGCACCGGCACCGCCCTCAGTGTCGCCTCCGGCCGGCTCGCCTACACACTCGGCCTCAACGGCCCCGCGCTGACCGTCGACACCGCCTGCTCGTCGTCCCTGGTGGCCGTCCACCTGGCGGCCCAGGCGCTGCGCGTCGGCGAGTGCGACCTCGCGCTCGCCGGCGGGGTGACGCTGATGGTGACACCGCAGACCTTCGTCGAGTTCAGCCGCCTGCGCGGACTGTCCCCGACCGGCCGCTGCCGCTCCTTCTCCGACGCGGCCGACGGCGCCGTCTGGGCCGAGGGCGCGGGCATGGTCGTCCTCAAGCGGCTCGCTGACGCCCGCCGGGACGGCGACGAGGTGCTGGCCGTGCTGCGCGGCACCGCCGTCAACCAGGACGGCCGCAGCCAGGGCCTGTCCGCGCCCAACGGCCCCGCACAGGAGCAGGTGATCCGGCGGGCCCTGGAGCTGTCCGCGCTGGAGCCCGCCGACCTCGACTACGTCGAGGCCCACGGCACCGGCACCACCCTCGGCGACCCGATCGAGGCGAACGCCCTCGCCGAGGTCTTCGGCGCCGCCCGCCCCCAGGACCGCCCGCTGTACCTGGGCTCACTGAAGTCCAACATCGGGCACGCGCAGGCCGCTTCGGGCGTCGCCGGGCTCATCAAGGTGGTGCAGTCGCTGCGGCACGGGACACTGCCGCGCACCTTGCACGCCGGTACGCCCAGCCGTCACGTGGACTGGGACGACAGCGGGCTGCGTCTCCTCCAGGAGCAGACGCCCTGGCCGTCGTCGGCCGAGCGGCCCCGGCGGGCCGGCATCAGCGCCTTCGGGATCAGCGGAACCAACGCGCACGTGATCGTGGAGGAGGCCCCCAACGCCGAGGTGGAGTCCGCCACGGCGCAACCCAGCCCGGCCGAGCGGCTGTTCGTACTGTCCGGGCGCGACGAAACCGCCGTACGGCAGCAGGCCGCCCGTCTGGCCGGGCACCTCGCCGAGGAGGACGCCGACCTGCCCGCGGTCGCCCACACCCTGGCCCTGCACCGCAGTCACTTCGAGCGGCGCGCGGCACTCGTCGCCGGTGACCTGACCCAACTGCGCACCGGACTCGACGCGTTGGCGGACGGACGGACGCCCCTCGCGCCGGTTCGCGAGGAACCGACCGGCAAGGTCGCCTTCGTCTTCTCGGGTCACGGCGGTCAATGGCCCGGCATGGGGGAGCAGTTGCTCGCCGAGTCCGAGGTGTTCCGCGACGAGCTGACCCGGATCGACGAAGCGGTGGCCCGGCAGGCCGGCTGGTCCGTGCTCGATGTCCTGCGCGACACCGCGGACACCACTCGCCTCGACCGGACAGACATCCTCCAGCCGGTGCTGTTCGCCGTCAACGCGGCACTGGCCGCCGCCTGGCGCTCCCTCGGCGTCACCCCGGACGCGGTGATCGGGCACAGCCTCGGCGAGATCGCCGCCGCGTACAGCGCGGGCGCGCTCACCCTGGACGACGCCGTGACCGTGGTGACCGGGCGCGCCCAGGCCGTCGTACCCCTGGCCGGCCGGGGCGGCATGCTGGCCCTGGAGCTGTCCCGCCCGCAGGCGGAGGAACTGCTCACGCCCTACGCGGGCCGGCTGTTCGTCGCGGCGGTCAACAGCGCCCACTCCACCGCCGTCTCCGGCGACGCCGAAGCACTGGCCGACCTGGCCCGTCACCTGGAGGAGCGGCGCGTACCCGCCCGCAGGCTGTCGACCGCGTTCGCCTCACACACCCCCTTGATGAACCCGCTGCGCGAGGAACTCCTCGACCGTCTCGCCACCGTCCGGGGGACCTCGACGCCCACCCCGCTGTACTCGACGGTCCTGGCCGAGCCGGTGCCCGGACAACGGCTGGACGGCGGCTACTGGTTCGCGAACCTCAGCGAGCCGGTCCGCTTCGCGGACACCGTCCGGCGGATGCTGGCCGACGGTCACCGCTACTTCGTCGAGCTCAGCCCGCACCCCTCCCTCGGCGCGTCGATCGAGGCGGTGGCGGCCGAGGCCGGCGTCGACGCGGTCGGCGTCGCCTCACTGCGCCGGGGGGACGGCGGACAGGACGCCCTCCTGCGCAATCTGGGGGAGCTGTACACCGCCGGGCACACTCCCGACTGGTCGGCGCTGTTCCCGGCCGGGCGCCGTGTCGACCTGCCGACGTACGCCTTCACCCGCGAACGCCACTGGCTCGCACCCGCCACCCCGACGAGCAGCGGTTCGCCGCTGACCGGCACCCACGTCGAGACCAGCGACGAACCCGGCCGGCACCTCTTCCAGACCGACGTCGACCTGCGCGACCCCCGCTTCGCCTACCTGGCCGACCACCGGGTCACCGGCGAGGTCTGGCTTCCCGGCGCGGCCTTCCTCGACATGGCGCTGGAAGCCGCCACCGCCGTGCAGGACGGCGGCGAAGTCCACCTGGCCGATGTCAGGTTCGTGCAGCCGCTGCGTCTGGACGCGGAAACGCCCGTACGGCTGCAGCTCGTCCTGCACCCGGCCGCGGACGGCTTCCGGGACTTCACCATCGCCTCGGCGGCCACGGGCACATCGTGGGAGCGGCACGTCGCCGGGCGGGTGGCGGTCGCCGCACCCGCCGAGGACGGGGGCGAGGACCTCGCCGCGTGGCGCGAGCGGTGCCACGAACTCGCCGACCTCCCGGCCGTCTACGCCGGTCTCACCGCCCTCGGCATCGACTACGGGCCCGCCTTCCGCGGCCTGGAGGAGGGCCGCCGTACGGCCGACGCGGCACTCGGCCGGCTGACCCGCAGGCCCGCCGACGGCCACCTGCTGCACCCCGCCGTCCTCGACGCCGCCTTCCACACCGCCGCCCTGCCCGGCGCGGCACCGCAGGGGCGGGCGTTCGTCCCCGCCGGGGTCGGCCGCCTCCGCCTCACCGGCCGCGGCACCGCCCCCGCCTGGGCGGCCTGCACCCTGCGCTCCCTGGACGGCGACACCGCGACAGTCGACCTGCGCCTGTACGACGAGGACGAACAACTCCTGCTGACCGCCGAAGGGTTCGCGCTGGCCGTCCTCTCCCCCTTGGACGGCGCCCTGTTCGAGACACGTTGGCAGCCGCGCCCGGCCGCCAAGGAGCAACCGAATCAAGGCAGTTGGCTGATCCTGGCGGACGAGACCGGCGTGGCCGACGCGCTCGCCGAGCGCCTGCGCTCCGCCGCCGTGCCGCATGTGATCGCCCGCAGGGGACCGGCGTACGGCAGGCAGGCCCCGGGCCGCTACGTCATCGACCCGGCGGATCCGCGGCACCTGACCCGGCTCCTCGACGAGGCCTTCGTGGACGCGCCGCCCGAGCGCGTGGTCCAGCTGTCGGCGCTCGACGCCCCGCCGATCACGGACGCGGACACGGCCGAGGAGGCGGCCCAGCTGTGCTGCCTGAACACCCTGCACCTGGTACGCACCTTCGCCGACGCCCAGAGCGGGGCACCCCGCCTGTTCGTCGTCGTACGGGGCAGCCAGACCGCCGGTGACAGCACGCGGGTCGCCCACCCCGAGCAGGCACTCGCGTGGGGCTTCGGCCTCGCCGTGGCCCAGGAACATCCGGAGCTGGCGGCCACACTGATCGACCTGCCGCCCACGGACGGCGTCGACGCCCTGTGGACCCAACTGCGCCACGCCGACGACGAACGCCTCATGGCCCTGCGCGGCGACGACCGTCTGGTCCCGCGCCTGACCCGCACCCGCCCCGACGACGCGGGACACGGCGGGATCACCCCGGACGGCGTGTACCTGATCACCGGCGGCCTGGGCGGACTCGGCCGGGTCGTCGCCGAACGACTCGCGGGCCGGGGCGCCCGCCGGCTGGCCCTGCTGAGCCGCGGCACGCCCACCGAGGAGGCCGCGAGGTGGATCGGCGAACTGGAGGAGCGTGGGGTCACCGTGCACCTCGCCCGCGCCGACGTCGCCGACCGCGACGGCCTGGCCGCCGCCCTGGACGCCGTACGACGCGTTGCCGGCCCCATCGCCGGAATCGTCCACGCGGCCGGTGTGCTCGACGACGCCACCGTCGCCAACCTGACCGACGACAGCGTCCTGCGCGTCCTCGCCCCCAAGGTGCTCGGCACCGCCCTGCTCACCGAACTGGTCCCGGAGGCCGACAGCCTCGTCCTGTTCGCCTCGGCCGCCGGTCTCCTCGGCTCGCCCGGACAGAGCTCCTACTCGGCGGCCAACGCCTTCCTCGACGCCTGGGCCCACCACCTCTCCCGCACCGGCCGCCGGGCGCTCAGCCTGGACTGGGGCGCCTGGGCGGACGTCGGCATGGTCGCCGCGTCCGGCACCCGGACCGCCGAGACCGGCCGGTCGGGCCTGGTCGCCTTCTCCCCGCAGGAGGGCGGCGAGCTGTTCGACCGCGTGCTCGCCACCGGGCGCCGCCAGCTCGCCCCCCTCGCCCTGGACCGGGAGCTGCTGGCCCTGGACCCGGACGCGGCACGCACCCGCCCGATCCTCGCCGACCTGGTCGGCACCCCGGCGCCCACGGCCGACTCCGACAACCTCGTGAAGAGCGTGTTCGCGGCGACCACGGACAGGGAACGCGCCGAACGGCTCGAAGCGTACGTACGGGCCAGGGTCGGCCAGGTCGCCGGGGGAGCCGCGGACGTGTCCGCCACCACGGCCCTGAAGGAACTGGGCCTGGACTCCCTCATGCTCGTCCGCCTGCGCAACGCCTTCGCCCGCGAACTCGGCGCCGAACTCCCGGCCGCCGCCGTGTTCTCGGCGACCGACATCCGCGGCCTGTCCCGCGCCCTGGCCGGCGCGCTGCCCGACGGCGACCGCGAGGAGCACCGGGCCGAGGCCGTGCCCGAGGTACCCGAATCCGCCCTGCGCCCCGCCACCCGTGACGTCGTACGACTCCTGCGCAGCGCCCGGCCCGGCATGCCGGAGGCGGCACACGCGGTCGGGCTCGCGGTACGGCTCACCACACCGACCGGCCGAGAGGCCCTCACCGGCATCATCGACCGGCTCGTCGCACGGCACGCGGCACTGCGTACCGCCATCGTCACGGGCGCGGAGGGCGGACGACAGCTGCTGGTCCGGCGCGAGTTGGGGCAACCCGCGCTGCGCTGGACGACCGTCACCGACGGGGCCCCGGACGCCGCCGACCGGCTGCGCCGGCTGCTGGAACCGCCGTTCGATCTGACAGCCCCGCCGCTGTGGCGGTTCGAGCTGCTCGACGCCGGTGCGCAGGGCCAGACGCTGGTGTTCGGCGCGCACCACGCCGTGAGCGACCTGCAGTCGCTGCTGCTGGTGGCCGGGGAGATCGACGCCGAGCTGTCCGGGACCGAGCTGGGCGACACCGTCACCAACCGCGACATCGACCTGCTGATCGAGGCCCAGCGGACCGGCGAGCTTGGCGCCGGCACGGCTGAGTGGCGCGCGGCGTTCCAGGGCAGCGCCCGGCTCGACCTGACGCTCGCGCATCCCCGCCCGCAGACGCGGTCGTACCGCGCCGGCAGCGTGACCGTGACGATCCCCGACGGGCTCATGGCACGCGTGTCCGCGACCGCGAGCCGACTCGCCGTCACGCCCGCCGCGTTCTGCCTGGGCACCTTGACCGTCCTGCTGGCCAGACTGCGCGAGCGGGAACGTTTCGTCCTCGCCGTGCCCGTGGACACCCGCATCCACGCAGACGCGTTCGGCGCGGTGGGCTTCTACGGCGTCCCGGTACCGTTCCCGGCCGAGGCCGGGGCGGACGAACGGATCGAGGACGTACTGCGCCGCACAGACGGCCGCCTGGAGAAGATCCTCGCTAAGGGCGCGATGTTCTCGGACGTCCTGGCGACGCTGGCCAAGCAGGGGCTGCACCGGCCGAACGCGCCTTTGGTGGAGGTGTACTTCAACTACGTGCGCTCCGCCGCTGCCCCCCTCACCCGCCTGGAGGTCCTGCCGGCCGGGACCGGCTACTCCGACCTCGACCTGATGATCACCATGACCCCCGACGCCGGCCGCATCCGGCTCGACCACAACCTCGACATCCTGGACGCGGCGAGCGCGGACGAGCTGGGGCAGGAGCTGGTGCGGCTGCTGGCGGAGACGGCCGACGAGCCGACGGCACCGGTGCGGGCGACTGCGCCCGTGATCGCGCACGACCGACTCGCCCTCGCCGCCACCTTCGCCCTCGGCAACCTGCCGCTGCTGTACGAGGCAGCGGTCGATGAAGGCGACGAGGGCGCGCAGGGCGGCGGACCGACGGTCGCGGAAGCCCCGTACCACCAGGTCCTCGCCGGCCTCCAGGACCCGGCCGGCGTGTTCGCCGACCCCGCCACGGCGGTGGGCGCGGTGCTGCTGCGGGCGGTGGACTTCGAACGGTTCGGGCCGGTCGGCGACGAACTGCTCGCCGAACTCCGCACCGCCTACCCCGCCGCGCTGCGGGCCCTCGCGGAACGCACCCGCACGCCACTCGTCGTCGGCTTCCCGCCGTCCGCGCGCACAACGGACCGCTTCACCCGCTGGGAACACGAAGTCGCCGCCGAACTCGACGACTCGCCCGGCATCGCGGTGCTCGGCCCCGACGACTGGACCCGGTACCACGAGGTCGACGAACGCTTCGACGAGCGCACCGAACGGCTGGCCCACCTGCCGTTCACCCCGCACTTCCAGGCGGCGATGGCGCTGCGCCTCGCCGAAGCCGTACGGGCGGTCCGCCGCCCCGCGCCGAAGGTGATCGCGGTCGACGGCGACGAGACACTGTGGGGCGGCGTGGCCGGCGAGATCGGCCCCGAGGCGGTCGACCTGACCGGGCCGCGCGCCCTGCTGGCCCGCAGGCTGCTGCGATGGCGGGAGGCGGGCGCGCTGCTGGCGCTGGTCAGCAACAACGACGAGGACACCGTCCGGGCCGTGCTGGACCGCCCCGACAGCCTCCTGAAAGCCGAGCACTTCAGCGTGCTCTCCGCCACCTGGGGACCCAAGCCGGGCCGCCTGGCCGACGCGGCACGCACCCTGGGCCTCGGCCTCGACAGCTTCCTGTTCCTCGACGACAACCCCGTGGAGATCGCCGCGGTGCGCTCCGCGCTGCCGCAGGTGCTGTCGGTCACCTGCCCGCCGACGGACCGACTGGAGGAGTTCCTCGGCCGGCTGTGGCCGCTCGTCCCCGCCGCGGCGACCGCCGAGGACAGCCTGCGCGCCCGGTTCTACGAACAGGAACGGGAGCGTGACGCGGTACGCGAACAGGCCGGTTTCGAGGAGTTCCTCTCGCGACTGGAGCTGGCCGTCGACATCCGGGCGCTGTCCGAGGCGGATGTCCAGCGGGCCGAGCAACTCGTGCGCCGCACCAACCAGTTCACCCTGCGCGCCCGCTCGGCCGACGGTGGCGACCTCGCCCGGTGGCGGCAGCACGGCGAGGTCTGGACGGCCGCCGCGCGTGACCGGTTCGGCGACTACGGCCAGATCGGCCTCCTCGCCCTGCGGGCCGACGGCGACCGACTCGACGTACTGGCCTGGCTGATGAGCTGCCGTGCCCTCGGCCGGGGCGTCGAGGAACGCCTGCTGCAGTGGCTGGCCGACCGCGCCGAACAGTTGGGCTGCACAAGGATCCGGCTGACGGCGGAGCGGACCGCGCGCAACGTACCGGCCAGGCGTCTGCTGGCCGCGCTCGGCGACGGCGACCAGGACGACGAGCGACTGGAGATCGTGGTCACGCCGGAACACCTCCGAGGGTTCCGGTCGTGGCGGCAACGGTGACCGAACCGGCAGCAGTGTGGAAAACGACAGCGCACATCATGAAGGGCACTCATGCGTGAGGTGAACGAGGCCGCGTCGGCACACGCCGCGCAGCGAGCCACCGCCGAGGCGATCGAACGGGGCGGGACGGGACTCGGCGTGAGCGAACTGCTGGCGAAGGTGGCGCGGCGGACCGAGGAGGTTCGAGCAGCCGAGGTGCCACGGCGGACCGAGGAGGTTCGAGCAGCCGAGGTGCCACGGCCGGCAGAGGAGGCCCGGGCGGCCGACTCGGGGGGACCGCGTGCCGGGACGCGACCCGGGCCCGGCGCTGGACCGGCGCCCGCCGCCGAGCCCGTGCCGGGTGAGACCGAAGGGCTCGACGCCGAGTCCGAGGCCGGTACCAGGTCTGTGCCGCGCGAGACGTCTGCGTTCGGGACCGAGCCGGTGCCGGGCATGGATCCCACGCCGGGCGAGGCGCCGGGCGCTGGGTCGACGTCTGCGTCTGTCGGCGGGCCGTTGCTCGCCTCGGGGTCGGATCGCGCGCTCGCCTTCGGCGGGGCGCGGGCTGCTGAGTCGACGTCTGGGTCTGTTGTCGAGCCCTTGCTCGCCTCCGGGGCGGATCGCGCGCTCGCCTTCGACGGGGCGCCGGCTGCTGAGCCGACCTCTGCGCCCGTCGTCGAGCCGTTGGTCGTCGCGGCGCCCGACCGCGCGCCCGCCGCTGAACAGCTGCCCGCCCCCGCCACCCAACCGCCGCTCACCTCCGCCTCCGGCCGCGCGCCCGCCACCGCCCCGCCTCCGGATCCGGACTCCCTCGCCAACCTCATAGCCACCGCCGCCGGCCGTCACCTCCCCAGCGGGCACCTCTCTCCCGACGCCGACTTCTTCGACGCCGGCGGCAGTTCCGTGAACGCCGTGGAACTCGTCGCGGAGCTGGAGGACCGGTTGGGCCTGGAGATCGACCTGGACGAGGTGTTCGCGGACGCCCGTCCGCGCAGCCTCGCCCGGCGCTGGCTCGAGGCGGCCCCCGCGGCCGGGCTCGGGATGCGTGCGACCGCAGAGGCACCCCGCACACCCGCGTCCACCCCCGCGCCGTCGACCGCCATCGCCGCCGCCGCACCGGCACCGCCGACCACCATCACCACGCCCGGCACGGCGCCTATCCCGGCCTGCGCTCCCGCCCCGGCCACGTCGCCCGCCGCGCTCGCCCCCCACACCGCCGCGCCCCACTCCACAGCCCGCCGCGAGGACCTCGACCAGATCCTCGCCGACCTCGCCCTCGCCGACCGCCTGCCCTTCATCGGCTCTCCCGAGCCGCTACCGCCACGCCGGATCCTGCTGACCGGTGCGACCGGCTTCCTCGGCAGTCACATGCTGCTGGACCTGCTGCGGCACAGCGACGCGCACGTCTACTGCCTGGTCCGCGCGGCCGACGAGGACGCGGCCCTCGCCCGGCTCGGTGAGGCGCTCGGGAGCTACCACCTGCCCTGGTCCTCGGAGGTGCGGCGCCGGATCACCGTGCTGCCCGGCGACATCCGCCGCCCGCACCTGGGCCTGTCCGACGACCTCTGGAACACCCTCGCCCACGAACTGGACAGCGTCGTGGGCGTCGCCGCCGCAGTGGACTTCCTGCGCGGCTACCCGTCACTGCGGCAGAGCAACGTCCTGGGCACCCTGACCCTGGCCGAACTCGCCGCGGCCGGCCGCCCCAAGCCGCTGCACCACATCTCCTCCATCGCCGTCTTCAACGAGGTCGGCATCACCGCCATGGGGGAAGATGATCCGCTCGCTCACGTGGACCGCCTCATCGCGGGCTACGACCAGACGAAGTGGGCCGCCGAGGTCGCCCTGCGCCGCGCTCGCGATCACGGCCTGGTCGTCACCGCCCTGCGCCCCGGCGGCATCGGCGGTCACACCAAGACCGGCGCCTACAACCCGCAGGACCTCAGCAGCGGCCTGTTCTCGGCCTTCGCCCGCTTCCGGACCGTTCCGGCGTTCCGGCATCTGAACGCCGCCCCCGTGGACTGGGTGAGCAGGGCCGCGGTCGCCGCGATCTGCGAACCCGACGCCTGGGGCTACGACTACAACCTGACCGGCGTACCCAACACCCTCGACGACGTCGTACGGGACATGGCTCTCGGCGGCATGCACGTACGCGTCCAGGACTGGAACGAGTGGCGCACGGACACGCTCGCCCGCCTTCAGGCCGACCCGGTGCCCGAACTGACCTTCCTGTCCCGGGTGTTGCAGAGCCCCACCGCCCTCAAACTGTGCGAGGCGACCCTCACGGGCCCGGCCGCCACCATGGACCGCACCGCCGCTCTCGTCGAGGCGCTCGGCCTCGCACCCGCCGTCCGCTACGACGCACGGGCCCAGCTGAAGACGTTCGAGCGGCTCGCCGCCGACGGTCTGGCCCGGCTGCCGCACCAGGACGACCAGCCCTACCTGTGGTTCGCTGAGGCCGCCGAGGGCGCCGTACGCCCGATCGGCAGCTCGGCACCCGCCACCGCCTGCTCGACGGAGCTCACCCTCTCCATCGCGAGCATGCACCAACTGGTCACCGAGCGCCGCGTGGACGTACGCGGCGAGTTGCATTGCACCGCCCTGCACCGCGACCCGCTCGTCGTGGAACACGGCGACGTCTGGATCCGCCCCGAGGAGGGCATCCCGCACCAGCACGGCCTGCGCCACCAACTCCTGTGCTACCGGCTCCGGTTGCGGGACGCGGACGGCGGACTGTGGTGGCTGGAGGGCCGCAAGTACGCCCGCGCCCGCCGCGACGTGTGGCGGCAGACCCGCGCGCTGAGCGTGGAGATCGGCCGCGACGGCGAGGCCGCCCACCTGGCGGGCGAGATCGTCGTCCCCGCCGACAGTTACGTACGTGACCAGATCGACGGCATCAAGGTCGACCCCCGCCTGACCAGCCAGGAGAAGCGGGCCGCCAAGCTGACCTGGCTGGCCTGGTTCGGCCTGGAGATGGGCCGCGGCCTGCTCGGCCCCTTCGCCCGGGCCGCCGCCGACCTGTTCGACCTGCGCCGCACCCAGACCCCCACGGAGCACAACCGATGATGTTCAGGACCCCGAACACCAGGACCAGGCCCGCGCTCCGCAAGGTCCGCACCACCACCGCCCTGCGTCCGCTCCGTCACCGCCTCGACCCGGCCTCGGTCGAGGAGATCCCCTTCCACGCGGGCGACGGCGTCCGCCTCGGCCTGACCCGCGTCGACAGCGGCGAGGCCGACCGTCCCGCCGTCCTGCTCCTGCACGGCCACACCGCCTCCGCCGACATGTTCCTGCTGCCCGAGACCCGCAACCTCGTCGACGTCCTCCTCGACGACGGCTACGAGCCGTGGCTGCTGGACTGGCGCGGCAGCTGTCGACTGCCGTACAACGAGACCGGCCAGAAGTACACCTACGACGACGTCGCCCTGTACGACATCCCCGAAGCCGTCGCCCACATCCGCGCCCGCATCGGCGACCGGCCCCTGTTCGTCGTCGCCCACTGCATCGGCTCGCTCACCCTCTCGCTGAGCATGACGGCCGGCCTGGTGCCGGGCCTGGCCGGTGTCGTCTCGCAGGGCGTGTTCCTCACGCCGAAGCTCGCCGGCCGCACCTCCCTGCGCATGACCCTGGCGGGAGAGCTGCTGAAGTCCCGCATCGACCACATCCCCGTCGACATCCGCAAGGTCGGCCTGTGGTCGAAGTACACCCCTTTGTTCGCGCTGGCCTCCCGCAAGGCGAGCTGCCCCGACCCGACCTGCCAGATCCTGCACAACTCGGCCTGGGGCACGGGCGCCTCGCTCTTCGTTCACGAGCACCTCACCGAGACGACCCATGACCGCCTCGCCGAACTCCTCGGCCCGGCGCCCCTGTGGATCCTGCCGCACCTGCGCCGCATCGAGCTGGCCCGCACGGTCGTCCGCTGGCACGACACCGACCTGCGCTACGGGACCCTGCCGCAGAACGCCCTGGACGCGGCGGCCCGCATCGACACCCCCGTCCTGCTGCTGTCCGGCAGCGAGAACGGCCTGTGGCAGGACTCCCAGAAGCTCTGCCACGACGTCCTCGCCCACCGGCAGCCCCAACTGGACGTCACCTACACCGAGATCCCCGGCTACGGCCACCTCGACACGTTCCTGGGCCGGGGCGCCGCCCTCGACGTGTTCGGTCACATCCTGGATTTCCTCGGGCGTCGACGGTGACGGCGGCCCGCCCGCCCATTACCGTACTCGGCAGTAACCCCATCGATCCCGCAGGAGGCCAGGCCCCATGCCACAGCTCGCCCTCGACGGTGCCTCACTGACGTACGACGACGAGGGCCCCCGCGACGGTGACGCCACCCCGCTGGTGTTCATCCACGGCTGGACGGCCAACCGGCACCGCTGGGACCACCAGCTGGCCCACTTCGCCACGAAGCGGCGGGTGATCCGCCTCGACCTGCGCGGACACGGCGAGAGCACCGGGTCGGGCGCTCGCACGATCGACGACCTGGCCGGTGACGTCATGGCCCTCCTCGACCACCTGAAGGTCGACCGGTTCATCCCCGTCGGCCACTCCATGGGCGGCATGATCGCGCAGACCATCGCCCTCGCCCATCCCGACCGGGTCGCCCGCATGGTGCTGGTGAACTCCATCAGCAAAATGGCCTACAGCCGGGGCAGAGGGCTGCTGATGGCGGCCTCCACCCTGGTCCCGTTCAAGCTGTTCGTCGCCGCCAACATCCAGCGCGCCTTCGCCCCCGGCTACCCGCGCGAGGAGATCCGCGCCTACATCGGCGCCTCGGCGGCCACCCCGCGCGAGGTGGTGATGACGCTCTACGGCGCCATGCGGGCCTTCGACGTCCTCGACCGGGTCGCGGAGATCAGCATCCCCACCCTGCTGGTGCACGGCTACCACGACGTCCAGCTGCCCGTCGCCCAGATGCTGCGCATGGCGACGGCCTACCCGGACGCCGTCGTCCGCATCCTGGACGCCGGCCACGAACTGCCGGTGGAGAAGCCCGCGGAACTCACCGCGGCGCTCGACTGGTTCGTGAGTCCCCGCGACTGAGGAGACACGGCCACGGACCCGTTCACTCCGTGTCCGGGTTCCGTAACCGGTGCCGGTGGCCTACAACGCTGTTCGGGTGACGGCGGTCAAACCCCGCGACGTCGACAAGCTGTTGGAGCAGTCGACGAAACGGGGGATACACGTGAACATCATTCAGCGTGCCGCGGCGGTCGGAGCGGTCACTGCCGCAGTGGTCGGCGCCCTGGGCGCCGTCGCACCGCAGGCAGGGGCGGCGACGACGCCACCGGCGAAGTACAACGGCGTCTGCGGGGCGGGCTACACCGTGGTCCACTCGGCACCGGTCGGCACGGCGGGCACGGTCTACCTGACATACAACCCGGCGACCGGACTGGACTGCGTGGTCACCGTGCGCGCGCGTCCCGGCACCGCCGTGTCCATGCTGGCCGCGCTCACGGACGCCCAGGACGTCGACCCCGAGTTCGACGACGGCCTCTACACGACCTACGCCGGTCCGGCCTACATCGGCCACCCGGGCCACTGCGTGAGCTACTGGGGGCGGATCTCCGGCCAGAGCGGCGGAGCGGACAACGTGCACTGCGCACCACTGACCGACTGACCCACACCACATCGAAGTGCTCCGGAGCCGAGGGAACGGCGGCCGCCCGGTCGCCGTTCCTTGGGCCGTATGCAGCAGCACGAGAAGCAGGCACCCCGCGCACCCGGTGAGGCTGGATCCGCAGCGAACCTCACCCTCAGGAGCCGCCATGCCTCCACGCCCCGCCCCACCCCGCCGCACCCTCATCCGTCGCCCTCGGCTTCGGGCGGCGTCCGTCATCGCCGTCTGCCTCGCGGGCCTGGTCCCGGCCGCCGTCAGCACCGCCGCCGACGCCGGACCGCGACCGTCGGACGACCGTACGCTGCAGCGCCGGCTCGACCAGTTCGTACGCAGTCCCGGCGGCCCGCCCGGCATCATCGCCGTCCTCCGCCGCGGCCACGACAGGCAGATCCTCCGGGCCGGCGTCGCCGACCTCGCCACGGGCAGGCCGCCCGGCCCGCACGACCACATGCGCATCGCGAGCACGGCCAAGGCCTTCAGCGGAGCGGTGGCACTGTCCCTGGTCGACCGCCACGCCCTGCGCCTGGACGACACCCTTCGCGAACGCCTGCCCCGGCTGCCCGACGCCTGGGGCTCGGTGACCCTGCGGCAACTCCTGAACCACACCAGCGGCCTGCCGGACTACACGGAAGACCCCGCCTTCCTGGAGGAGCTGCTCGCCGACCCGCGGCACCGCTTCGACTCCCGTCGCCTCCTCGACTACGTCGCCGACGAACCCCTGCGCTTCCGGCCGGGCAGCCGGTACCACTACTCCAACTCCGACAACATCGCCGTGGCCCTGATGGCGGAAGCGGTCACCGGCACGCGGTACGAACGACTGCTGCGCGAGCTGGTCTACGAGCCGCTGGGCCTGCGTGACACCAGCCTTCCGCAGGGCTACCGGCTCCCCGAGCCCTACCTGCACGGATACGACGTGACGCCGCCCGGGCCCCCCGAGGACGTCAGCGAGATCCTCAGCGCCTCGGGCGTATGGGCCTCCGGAGGGATCGTCTCCACCCCCGCCGACATGACCCGCTTCATCCGCGGCTACGCCGGGGGAGCGCTGTACGGCAAGGGCGTCGTACGCGAACAGCGGCGCTGGATCGCCGGCGAGTCCCAGCCCGCGGGACCGGGACGCAACAAGGCGGGCCTCGCGATCTTCCGCTACACGACGCGCTGCGGTGTCGTGCTCGGGCACACCGGCAACTTCCCCGGGTACACGCAGCTGATCGCCGCCACCCCGGACGGCAGCCGCTCGCTGACCTTCTCCGTCACCACCCAGATCAACCGCACCCAGACACCCGCGAAGGTGCGCCAACTGCGTTCAATCCAGGAGGACTTCGTCTGCGCGTTGCTGCGTGGAGGCCGCTGAGGCGCACGAACGCGGGGGGCCTGTCCGACCGCGTCGGGCAAGCCCCCCGGCACACAGCGGTCGCCGGCATCGAGCGGCCTGAACCCTCCGGCACCGGGTAGACGCAGCGACGAGGGAACGAAACCCGCCGACCCGAGGAGGGACGACCGTGTCGAGCGTCATCCAGCGCATCAAGCAGTTCACCAGGAGTCCTCAGGGGCGTCGCACCATGGAGCAGGCGCGACGCACCGCGTCCGACCCGCGCCGCCGCGCCCAGGCGAAGCGCCTGCTGAGCAAGTGGCGCACCCGCCGGTGACCGGACCGGCCGTGACGGTTCGTCAGCCGTGGAAGGTGATGTAACCGTTGCGGTCGGGGTCGGAACCGCTCTTGGTGTACGCGTGCACGTCCGCCCGGCTTCCGGACGGCTTGTGCAGGTAGATGGTGTCCTTGTCGTTGTTCCAGATGAAGTTGCAGTTCTGGCGGTAGACGACGTTCTTCGCGTCGGAGTCGGTGCCCTTGCCGCCGCGCAGCTTCACGTAGTCGCCGGGCTGGAGGGAGTGGTTGGCGGTGAAGGTGAACGTGTTGCCGACCGCGTCCTTGACGACGTAGCCCTTGAGGTTGACGGTCGCCGAGGACGAGTAGTTCTTGATCGTCAGGTACTCGTCCTTCGTGTTGCCGGTGGAGCAGCTGTTGGAGTCCGAGCCGGGCGCGTCGTACTGAACACCCTTGAGCTTCAGGGCGGACGTGTATTCGGCGGCCTGAGCCGGTGCGGCCGTCACGGCGGCTATCGAGCCGACGGCGAGGGCCATCGCCAGGACATGGCGTGTACGCATGAGGAATCCCCCCAGTGGTGCGGATGGAGCGGCAGGAGCTTACCTCCCTCATGAACATGACGTGACGGAAATGTGCGTGAAATGTGAAGCCGCCGGTGCCGAGAGGGTCTTGGCGACGGCGATAGGGTCCCGTTCATGGTTCACAGCGACGTGGGGATCGTGCACCCCGGTGCCATGGGTGCGCAGGTGGCGGCACAGGCGAGGGCGGCGGGGAGCACGGTCTGGTGGCTGCCGCGGGGCCGGTCGGCCGCGACCGGGCAGCGTGCCGCCGAGTTGGGGCTGAGGCCGGCGGCGGGCATGGCGGAGCTGGCCGGCCGGTGCACCCTGCTCCTCAGCGTGTGCCCTCCGGCCGCCGCCCTCGACGTGGCCCGTCAGGTGGCGACAGCCGGCTTCGGCGGGGTCTACGTCGATGCGAACGCGGTCAGCCCCCGGCGCATGGAGCAGATCGCCGAGGTGCTGGACGGCACCGGGGCGAGCCTGGTCGACGGGGGCATCACCGGACCGCCCCCTCGCGCCGCCGACACCACCCGGCTGTACCTGTCGGGCGACGACACGATCGTGGCGGGGGTCCGGGAGTTGTTCGACGGGACCCTGCTGGCCCCGGTCGCCCTGGCCGGCCCGGTCGGCCGGGCGTCGGCGCTCAAGCTGTCCTTCGCCGCCTACAACAAGATCTCGTACGCCCTCGCCGCCGAGGCCTGCGCCCTGGCGAAGGACCACGGCGTTCTGGACGCCCTTCTCGACGTGGCCGCGCACCTGCTGCCCGGCACCCCACTGGCCCGGCCGGACCAACTGGCCGGGGCGGGCCCAAAATCCTGGCGCTGGGAGCCGGAGATGAGGGAGATCGCCGACGCCTGGCGAGGGAGCGGCCTGCCGGGCTCCTTCGCCGACGCCGCGGCGGACACCTTCGAGCAGTGGAGCGCCCACAAGGACGACAACACCGTGACCAGCGAACAGTTGCTCACCGACCTGCTGCGGCGAGATCGAGAGCGAGTGGGAGAGCCGGAGCCGGAGCCGGACGAGGCCGGGTGACGGCAGGGGCCGGCAAACCGTCCGGCCAGGGCGTCACTCAGTTCCACAGCGAGTACGTCACCGTGCGCGCCAGCCGCTCCGGCCGGTCGCCGGTGAAGGTGAGCGTCATCCGGGCATAGCGCTTGTGCTGCGGATCCTTCTTCCAGCTCTGCGGCTGGTCGAGCCGGACGACGACGCGGTACGCGTGGAACGCCCCCGCCGCACAGTACGGCTTACAGTCGTTCACCCAGTTGACGCCCTTCGCCTTTGCCGAAGCGGCGTCCCAGCGCGCCCACCGCAGCGAGGCCAGGCGACTGTTGCCGTCACCGCACGCCAGGACGAAGTCGACGGGACGCACCTGCGGTTTCGAGAGGCAGTCGACGAGGACGGTGGGCCTGACCTGCTGCGCCGCGTCCCGCACCGGCGAGGTCGGCGCCGCCGCGGGGGAGGCGGAGGCCGGACCCATGGCCGCCACGAACGCCGTCGCGGCACACAGAGTCGCCGCCTTGGTCACCGCGAGTCTGCGCATGTCCGCTCCCGGCCGTCCGCCCCCGTGTCCGTATCGACGCTACGACCGTGGCCGGTGATGCACCACTCCAACGGCGCCCTCACTTATGGACCACTGAACCTCGCCCACTTTGGCTCTGTCCGTCGGACCATGACCGCGACAGGGTGGCAGGACAACCAATCCTGCGGAGGCCCTCCTTGAGCATCGCGTTCCTGCTGACCAGCCTCGTCGTGGTGGTCACCCCCGGCACCGGCGTGGTCTACACCCTCGCCGCCGGACTGTCCCACGGCCGCCGCGCGAGCGTCATCGCCGCCTTCGGCTGCACCGTCGGCATCGTGCCGCACCTGATCGCGACGGTCACCGGCCTCGCCGCACTGCTGCACACCAGCGCCGTCGCCTACGAGACGGTGAAGTGCCTCGGCGTCGGATACCTGCTGTACATGGCGTGGGCGACGCTGCGCGACAAGGACGCGCTGACCGTCGAGACGGCATCCGAACCACGGCCGGCGGCCCGCGTGATCGCCTCCGGCGTACTGCTCAACCTGCTCAACCCGAAGCTCACGATGTTCTTCGTGGCGTTCCTGCCGCAGTTCGTCCCCGCCGGCGAGCCCGGCTCCCTCGGCGCGATGCTCCGGCTCAGCGCCGTCTTCATGGCCCTCACCTTCGTCGTCTTCGCCGCCTACGGCATGTGCGCCGCCGCCCTACGGCACCGCGTGCTGGCCCGCCCCCAGGTGATGACCGGCATCCGCCGGGTGTTCGCCGTCTCCTTCGTCGCCCTGAGCGCGCGACTGGCGGTGGCGTGAGCATGCGCTTCCGACACGCGGACGCCCTCTGGGCCGACTACCCCGAACTCTCCGCCGGCGCGCTCTACGCCACCGGCATCGACGCCACCGCCGACGTCGCCCCGCGCGTCGCCGAGTACACATCCCGGGCCATGACCAGATTGGCCGGCGCCTCCGAGAGCGCCTTCCCCGAGGTGCTGGCCTGGCGGCGGGCCTTCTCCCGGATGGGGCTCAGGCCGACGCAATACCGGTGCGCCTCGGAATCGCTGCTGCGGCGACTGCGCAAGGAGGGCGAACTGCCCCGCATCCACCCGGTGGTCGACCTGTGCAACGCGCTCTCGGTCGCGTACGGCGTACCGGTCGCGGTCCTCGACGTCGATCGCATCTGCGGCCCCCTGCTCGAGGTGCGCCAAGCCCGCGGCGACGAGCACTACACGACCTTCGGCGGCGGCACCGAGCACCCCGCGCCCGGCGAGGTGACCTTCGCCGACTCCGCCGGCCGGGCACACGCCCGCCGCTGGACCAACCGCCAAAGCGGCCACTCGGCGGTCGGCGAGCACACCAGCCGCATCCTCGTCGTGACGGAAGCGATGCACGAGGGCGGCGCGGAACTCGTCCCCGAGCTGCTGAAGACCGCCGCCGAGGAACTGACCGCGCACTGGCCGACGACCACCGCGTCAGCCGTCCTCACCCGCGCCGCGCCGGAGTTCGGCTTCGACGACTGATCCCGCCCGAGTCACAGAGGGGTGCGTGACACCATGGGCCCGATGAACGAGGGGGAACGGACATCGCACACACGCAGCGCCGCCGCCGACCCCACACCGGGGAACGGCGCCGCCCCGCCCCACAACTCGGGCACCGCCCGGTCGGCGATCGACGAGGACCCGAGGCACGGCGCTGAGACAGCCGCCCGGTCGCCGACGGCTCACTGGATGCGGTCGAACGGCACCGCCGAATCCGGGAACGCAGACCGAGGTCCCAAGCCCTACGGCTCCGGTAAGGCCCCGTTGGGCGAGGGCCGTCCCGCGTCCCCGGACAGCGCTCCCGCTCCGTCCCGGGACGGAGCGGGAGCTGCGTCGCACGGCTCTGAGGCGGCCCGGTCGGGCGGCGGCGGTTCTGGGCCCCTGGGCCCTCCTGTTCCCGCCGCGCGCCTGGGCGGTGGTTCTGCGTGGCACGGCCCTGAGGCGGCCCGGTCGGGCGGCGGGGGTTCTGGGCCCCTGGGCCCCCCTGTTCCCGCCGCGCGCCCGGGCGGTGGTTCTGCGTCGCACGGCTCTGAGGCGGCCCGGTCGGGCGGCGGGGGTTCTGGGCCCCTGGGCCCCCCTGTTCCCGCCGCGCGCCTGGGCGGTGGTTCTGCGTGGCACGGCTCCGAGAAGGCCCCGTCCGGCGACGGCGGTTCTGGGCCCCTGGGCCACCCCGTTCCCGCCGCGCGCCCGGGCGGTGGTTCTGCGTCGCACGGCTCCGAGAAGGCCCCGTCCGGCGACGGCGGCTCTGCGTCCCTCGGCCGCCCCGTCCCCGCCCTGCCCCCGGACGACGGTTCCGTGGCGCACGGCTCCGGCACGGCTCCCCGACCGCACGGGGGCTCGCCGGCCTACGGCTCCGACTTCCTCCAGCTCGACGCCGGGGACGCCTCAGGGGCGGGGAAGGCGGACTGGCTGGCCGCGCGGCTGCGTCAGGCGATCGCCGACGGACGGCTGGCGGTGGGCAGCAGGCTGCCGCCCACCCGGGTGCTCGCCGGCGAGCTGCGCGTCTCCCGGGGGGTGGTCACCGAGGCATACCGGCGGCTCACCGAGGACGGCCATGTCGAGGGACGCCGACGTGGCGGGACGGTGGTGGTCGCGGCCCCCGCCGTGCCACCGTCGGCGTCTCCCACGGGCCACGCGGGCGCCGTCGACGACGCCGTACCGGGCGCGCTGTTCGTCGACGAACCCGGCGCCGAGGTCTTCGACGCCCTGCGCGCCGTCCGTGCGCGCGTCGACTTCACCCCCGGCCAGCCCGATCTCGCGGCCTTCCCCCGCACGGCCTGGCTGCGCGCGGAACGGGCCGTACTCACCGACCTGTCCGCCGAACACCTCGGCTACGGCGACCCCCGCGGCGCCCCGCAGCTGCGCCAGGCCGTCGCCCGGTGGCTGGCGCGCAGCCGGGGCATCCGGGTGGAGCCCGACGAGGTACTGATCGTCGCCGGCACCGCGCAGGCGCTCACCCTGCTGCACCCCGTGCTGCGGGCGGCAGGCATCGACAGCGTCGCGGTCGAGGACCCGGGCTCGCTCGGCACCCGCCAGCATCTTGTGAACGGAGCCCTCGCCACCCCTCCGGTACCGGTCGACGACGACGGGGTCCGCGTGGACGCACTACGCGCCACCGGCGCCCGCGCGGTGCTGCTCACCCCCGCCCACCAGTTCCCCACCGGCGTGGTCATGAGCGGCGAACGCCGCCGCGAACTGCTGCGCTGGGCGGAGGAGGACGGCCTGATCATCGAGGACGACTACGACGCGGAACACCGCTACGACCGGCCGCCGGTCCCCGCACTGCGCACCCTGCTCGCCGACCACGTCTGCTACGCGGGCAGCGTCTCCAAACTCCTCGCACCCGCCCTGCGGACCGGCTGGCTGGTACCGCCGCCCCGCTATCGCGACGCGCTGACCGCGGCGAAACGCTTCACGGACCTGGGCAACGCCGTCCTGCCGCAGCTGGTGCTCGCCCGGCTCATGGACTCCGGCGACCTGGAACGGCACCTGCGACTGCTGCGCGGACGGCACCGCCGCCGTCGTGACGCGATGATCGACGCCATCGCCGCACATCTGCCGGGCGCGACCGTGCACGGCGCCGCGGCCGGCCTGCACCTGACCGTCACGTACACGCCGCGGGTACCCGACACCGAGTTGGCGGCCGCCGCCCTCGCCCGCGGTGTGAAGTGCCAGCCCCTGTCCTGGCATCGCCAGCTCCCCGGCCGCCCCGGCCTCGTCCTCGGCTACGCGGCCACCCCGCCCGGTGCCATAGCCGACGGAGTGGCGGCACTCGGTGAGGCACTGCGCACCCTCGGCCGGCGCACGCCGCCTGCGAAACATCCGTGAAGGTGACGTTCCGATCACGCTCGGCTCGCATCGCGCGCCGTGATCTCGGGCATGCATTCGGGGGTTTTGACGGCCCACGAGGAGTGATGCACCCCGATGAACACCTCCGCCACGTCGCCCGCCGCCACCCCCGCCCCCACCGCCCCCGGCGCCTGGCCGCTGATCGGCCACGCCCACCGGCTCGCCCGTGACCCGCTGCCGTTCTTCACCTCGCTGCGAGAACACGGCAGCGTGGTGCGGATACGCATCGGACCGACACCCGCCTACGTGGTCACCGACCCCGCCCTGACCCGTCGGGTCCTGGTCACCGACGCCGCGCACTTCGCCAAGGGCGGCAAGATCATCGACGCGCTGAGGGTCTTCTTCGGGGACGGGCTCGCCACCGTCGCCGATGGCGACACCCACCTGCGCAACCGCCATCTGATGCAGCCCATGTTCAACAAGGCCCACATCGCCGAGCGCGGCGACGCGATGATCGACCAGGTGCGGGCGATGGTCGGTGCCTGGGCGGACGGTGAGGTCCGCGACGTGTACGCGGACATGAACGACATCACGCTCGCCGCGTTCCTGGTCGCCCTGTTCGGCGCCGACCTGCCCGAGCACCTGGAGGGCGAGTTCACCGCCCTGATGCCGGCCATCATGAAGGGCGCCATCCGGCAGACGATCCTCCCTTCCTGGATCACCGCCCTTCCGCTGCCCGCCAACCGCGCCCACGCGCAGCGCGTCGCACGCCTGCGCGCCCTCATCGACCAGGCCATCGACCACCACGCCGACGTGACGGACACCGCGCCACCCGCCACCTGCCCGCATGCCGCGGCCCAACTAGCCGAGCGGAAAGGCCTGTTCAAGACCCTGCTGACCGCCGAGGAACCGCTCAGCCGCCAGCAGTTGCAGGACGAGGCCATCACGTTGCTGACGGGAGCGATCGAGACGACCGGCACCACGCTGGCCTGGACCCTGTACGAGATCACCCGGAACCCCGGGGTGGAGCAGCGGCTGCGCGAGGAACTCGACACGGTGTGCGGGGACCGCCCCCTGCGGTACGAGGACGTCGACCGGCTCCCGTACGCGCGACAGGTGTTGCAGGAGACCATCCGCAAGTACGGCCCCGCCTGGATGGTCACCCGTACCGCCACCCGGGACATCGACCTCGGAGGCCACCGGATCCCCGAGGGCGCGGACGTCGTCTGGAGCCCCTATCTCCACCAGCACGACCCCGCTCACTTCCCCGACCCCGAGACCTTCGCCCCGGACCGCTGGGAGCCGGACCGCGCCGCGGGCAGCCGAGGCTCCTTCCTCGCGTTCGGCGACGGCCGCCGCAAGTGCATCGGGGAGAACTTCGCCTGGGCCGAACTCCAGATCATCCTGGCCACCGTCCTCAGGACCTGGCCCGGCCTCGAACTCACCTCCCGCTCCCCGCGCCCGCAGGCCGTGGTCACCGTCAAACCCGACACGATGACCATGGCGTACCACCGGAACCCCGCCACAGTGACCGAAACAGAGAGGTACTAGCATATGAGCGCCACCTAGCTCGAAAGAGAAAACTGTGACTGTCAACGAGGACTCGTTCACCAACTGGAAGAACCGCGAGGAGATCGCGGAGTCGATGATCCCGATCATCGGGAGGCTGCACCGGGAGCGCGACGTGACCGTGCTGCTCCACAGCCGTTCCCTGGTGAACAAGTCAGTGGTCAGCATTCTCAAGACCCACCGGTTCGCCCGGCAGATCGCCGGAGAGGAACTGTCGGTCACCGAGACCCTGCCGTTCCTCCAGGCCCTCACCACGCTCGATCTCGGCCCGTCCCAGATCGACATAGGCATGCTCGCCGCGACGTACCGCAGCGACGACCGCGGCCTGTCGGTGGCGGCCTTCACCGCCGAGGCCGTCGCCGGTGCCACGGGTGCGAACAAGATCGAGCGTCGTGAGGGACGCGACGTCGTCCTGTACGGCTTCGGCCGCATCGGCCGCCTCGTCGCCCGGCTGCTCATCGAGAAGTCGGGCTCCGGCAACGGCCTGCGACTGCGCGCCATCGTCGTCCGCGGCGGCGGGGCCGCCGAGGATCTCGTCAAGCGCGCCTCGCTGCTGCGCCGCGACTCCATCCACGGCCAGTTCCAGGGCACGATCACCGTCGACGAGGCGAACAGCGCGATCATCGCCAACGGCAACGAGATCAAGGTGATCTACGCCAACGACCCGTCGGAGGTCGACTACACGGCATACGGCATCAAGGACGCCATCCTCATCGACAACACCGGCAAGTGGCGTGACCGTGAGGGCCTGTCACAGCACCTGCGCCCCGGAGTCGACAAGGTCGTCCTGACCGCGCCGGGCAAGGGCGACGTCCCCAACATCGTGCACGGCGTCAACCACGACACGATCAAGCCGGACGATCAGATCCTGTCCTGCGCCTCCTGCACCACCAACGCGATCGTCCCGCCGCTGAAGGCGATGGCGGACGAGTACGGCGTCCTGCGCGGCCACGTGGAGACCGTCCACTCGTTCACCAACGACCAGAACCTGCTGGACAACTACCACAGTGCCGACCGCCGAGGCCGCTCGGCGCCGCTCAACATGGTCATCACCGAGACCGGTGCCGCCTCCGCCGTCGCCAAGGCGCTGCCCGAGCTCAAGGCGCCGATCACCGGCAGCTCGATCCGCGTTCCGGTGCCGGACGTCTCGATCGCGATCCTCAACCTCCAGCTCGCTCGCGAGACCACCCGCGACGAGGTTCTCGACCACCTCCGCGACGTGTCCCTGACCTCGCCGCTCAAACGCCAGATCGACTTCACCACCGCCCCCGACGCGGTCTCCAGCGACTTCATCGGCTCCCGCCACGCGTCGATCGTCGACGCCGGCGCCACCAAGGTGGAGGGCAACAACGCGATCCTCTACCTCTGGTACGACAACGAGTTCGGCTACTCCTGCCAGGTCATCCGAGTCGTCCAGCACGTCTCCGGGGTGGAGTACCCGACCTACCCGGCCCCGCTGGTCTGATCCCGAAGCGTAGGATCCGCGGGTCAGTGCGCAATGCAGGTACGAGATGCGCACCACAATTCCGGAACTTGGTGCGCACTGACTCCGCTCCGCAACTACCTCTTGTCGATCCTTTGTGATCTTTAGGTGCGTCGTGATGCTGAAGCGCCATACCGTCGAGGCATGGCGCTTCAGAGTTCGACCCAGGCTCGCCGGGGGCACAGCGCTCCTGCCGCGTCGTTCTCGTCCTGGACGCCCTCGAAATGGCACTGCGGCAGCGTGATCGAGACCAATTCCCGTACGAGAAAGGCGAGTTGGTACATCACTCCGATGCCGGCTCGCAGTACACGTCGTTCGCGCCCGCCGAGCACCTCGACGGGACGGGCATCGCCGCGTCGATCGGATCGGTCGGCGACGCCTACGACAATGCCCTCATGGAGTCCACGATCGGCTTGTTCAAGACCGAGCTGATCAAGCCTCATCCGCCCGGAAGACGCTTTCCCAGGTCGAACTCGCCACCGCCGAATGGGTCGACTGGTACTGCCACCGTCGGCTCCACGGTGAGACAGGGCACATCCCACCTGCCGAATACGAGACCAAGTACTACCGCGTAACCGCGAAACCCCAGGTCACAGTCACGACCGAGAGTCTCGATCAAACCCGGAACGGTTCACTTCGGTCGAACCGGACCGCCTGGTCATAGCAGTTCTCGCCACTGGGAGGCGACCTTGGCGAAGGCTCTCCCATACTGAGCAATCACCTCTGAGCAGTCGCCGGAGAATGTGGGCAGGCTCATGAGCTGCGGGTATACCTCATCGGCGATGGGACACTCCCATAGAGGTGGCTCAGACACGGGGAGGGTTTCCGCCCAGGGCAGTGCCAGGTCGCGAGCCGTGCTCTTGGTCAATCGGAAGACGGGGAGCCTGTGGAGAGGCGGGGAACCAGGCTCTTTGACCTTCACACCCTCCGCGCGCAGCGCGGTCAAGAACCGTGCGAGCGGGAGTCCGCCGAGTTCGTCTGCGGCGTAGCGTGGCTTGTAGCCGTACCAGCCGCCGCGGGTCATGCGGGCGGCAGTTCGGGGAGGATGGACTCCAGGGACCGGTGCCAGAACCTTTCCCAGTGCCTCGAGGTTCACTCGTCGGCGCTCATTTCGATCGTCGAGGCGCTTCAATTGCTCCAGAGCGATGGCAGCGGCAAGGGGATGCATCCGGTATTTGTGCCCGAATCCTGTTTCCACGAATCGGCGCAGGGAATCGTCGAGCACTTCATCTTTTGCCCGTCGTCCGAAGTGCCCCAGCATGAGCGCTCGTTCGTAAACTTCGCGGGACCGGGTGATGAGGATTCCCCCCTCTCCGGCAGCGAGCGCCTTGTGTCCTTCGAGGCTGAAGCAACCGACAGTGCCGAAGGTACCGACCTTCCGGCCATCCACGGTTGCGCCGTGGGCGTGCGAACAGTCCTCGACCAGGTGGAGTTGAAAGCGTCTGGCCAGGGCTGTCAGGGATGCCATGTCTGCGGGGTGTCCCCACATATGCGTCACCACGATCGCGCGCGTTCGCGAGGTGATGCGGGATTCGACGGAGCCCAGGTCCACTGTGAGGTTGGCGGGATCGAGGTCGGCGAACACTGGTGTGGCGCCCACTTGGAGCAGAGGCGTCACGGTCGCGAGGAAGGTATACGTGGGCACGATGACCTCGTCGCCGGGGCCAAGGCCGAGACCGAAGTATGCCGCGTGCAGCGACGACGTGCCTGAGCTGTGCGAAAGCGCTAGCGGTGTCTTTCCGTTCACGGAGTGGTAAGAGGCGAACGCGTCCTCGAACTCGGCGACGATCCCGGAGCGGTCGTAGATCGACAGAACCCGTCTTTCCAGGAGGCGCGTGACCGCCGCGATCTCCTCGGGACCCACAAACGGCCAGTCCTGTTGCCATTGGTCCGTTACAGCTGGCGCTCCGCCATGCAGAGCCAGCGGCTCATATGTCATGCCTCATCCCCTGACGTCCAGGTCCTTGAGGAATTGGATCCATGCCGTGAGCGTGGTCCCCTGACGGAGGTTGTCATCCCAGAACGGCGGGATATCGAGAATGTCCCGTTGGGTCCGCAGTCGAACCCCGGGACTCGTAGTGACCTCTCCGATCACGTGCAGTTTGGCGCCGTGCCCTTCGAACTCCGCTTGCGCCCGCGCCACGTTCTCCGGGCGAATGGTGAATGCGTGCCTCATGGGCGAGTCGTAGCCGGGGTCGAGCGCGAGGAGGAACGGGTGCGCGCAAAGCTGCTTGAGAGAGGGGTCCACTCGGCCGAGCAGGGAGCTATTGCGTCGGGTAGCCGGAGAGACAGGCAACATGTCCGCATTGATCATGCAGCCGGTATCGTTACGGGTCGCGACCGTGAACAGGAATTCCACCAGACCGTCGCTGAGATCCATGCCAGAGGTGAAGTGTCCCCGCTCTGCTACGGCCGCAACGGCAGCCGCTGCTCCGACCGGCATCGACTTGTAGGTACGGAAACTTTCCTTGTCCGTGTGGTCGATCAAGTCCGTCAGGTCGTGTCGACGGAGCAGGTACTCGAGCCAGCCGAATCCCAGTTCCCCGGTCACGACGATCTGGTCGCCGGCTCGGGCCCCCGACCTGCGGACGATGCCGTGCCGGGGGACCGTGCCCCAGGCACATCCGACGGTTGCTAGGTCTCCGTTGTGAAAGTTGCCCCCTTCGTAGACCGATCCGATGCGATGAAGTACGTCGTTGATGCCGTGGCCGATGGCTTCCACATCCGCGGTGTCCGTGTCGGGAGGCGCGGCGAGAGCCAAAGAGAATCCCCGGCATCTGCCACCCATGGCAATCACGTCGTTGCAGGTCGTTCCGGCGATCCAGCGCCCGTAGAAGCGATACGGGTCCAAGGATGTGTCGGCGTGGTGGATGAAATACGGCTGGTCCATCGAGTACACCAGATACGGCGCGTCAGGTTGCCCGGTCACTTCGGCCAGGTCGATGATTACGGCGTCCTCGAAATTTTCGGCCTTTGCCGTACTGGCCATGGGGCCCAGGATTCGTTGGATGAAATTCTTCTCTTGTAGTTCGGTGATATTCACCGGAGTCGTTCCATTCCATTCCCCTCGCGATACAACTTCTCTAACGTCGCAACGGTCGCGACATGGCGCTCGAGTGATGCGACGGATTCCTTGCCGCTCATGAATTCTTTGAGCGAGCGAGTGTCGTGTTCCCTGCCAAGGCGATGCACTGTCTTTGCAGTCTCGCCTTGTACGCCGGTTAGCTCAACGGTTGACGCTTCATTGTTGCCACGTCTTCTATGTACGTGCAACTGTCCCCGTGTCCCGGAGATGCGCAACTCCTCCCTCGGATGAGTCATATCCAGGCCGACGTTCAGATGCAGGTCGATACCCGCCGTGGTGCACCGAATCCAGGCCCGGCTCTCGACCGCGTAGGAGTCGTAGCGGAAGCGGACCGCGGACGGCACGAGGTCGGCGAAATTGCTGTCCAGCAGCCATTGCAGCGTGTTGATCGTGTGGTACCCCAGATCCAGTAATACACCGCCACCGGCCAGGGATGGGCGATTGCGCCAGCTGCTGCGGAAGGCCGGAGCCGGCGCAACCCGGTCCTGGTAGTCGATGGCCAGGAGCCGACCCAGTTGTCCGGACCTGATGACGTCCCGGACGGTCAGCAGGTCCGTACGGTGCACACGCTGTTCCGACGCCGCAAGCCTGGCTCCACTGAGGCTCTGCAGCAACAAGGCCTCATCGGCTCGGCACGCCAGCGGTTTCTCCAGGAAAGTCGGCAAGCCTTCCTCCAAGCACATCCTGGCCTGCTGAAAATGCAATCCACTCGGAGATGATATGACCACAATATCCGGTACGGCGTGTCGCAACAATGCGACCGTCAACACGTCGGACGAAACCGTGACGGTGTCCAGTCCGGCATTTTGCACAGCTCTCTTGCGATTTTCGCTGTCAGGGTCCACCACACCTACAAGCTGGGCTCCACATTCCTGCAATACCGGGAGTATCGCACTGTCGAATCTACGGCCACACCCGACCACAGTCACGCGCAGGGCGGGGAGGGTACTCATGAAGAACCGATTTCCTTTGGTGTGACTACCAGGCTGCATAGCAGCCGAGAGGGGCCATGTCGTGCGGAAAGCAGGGCGCCCTCACGGTTCATCATGTTGTGGCGAGAATCGCTTGGCGAAGGTGAGCCACTGAGAGGGCCTGTCCTGATACCGGCGCGGTACGAATTTCTCATCCGTATAATATGGCACCAGTCGCTGAACCCCATCCTGCTGTCTCATCAGCACTCCCCGGTCATCCATCTGTTGCCGTGCGACCACTGACCCAATGCGAACTACCGTTCCATTGCCCTGCAGATCCCGTTCCACCTGTGCAGCTACCTCGGTGAAGTCCTCCTGCTTACAGGTGAAGACGGTCTCCCAGTCATGGCCTGCGTTGAACAGGAATAGGGCCTGCGGCACATTGAGTATGTCGGCCAATGCGACCGCTTCCGCCGATATGGTCGCATTGATCGCTGATTCTTCTAGGACGAACCCCACGCTGCTCTCGCGGCCCATGATCTCCAAGCAGGCCAGCACGCCGTCACTGGTGTCGATGGCGGCTTTGAGCTTCCCTGTCCCCGTCGCGCTGCTCATCACCTTGTCAGGGAGATAGAGCAGGTCGTACTTGGCCTCGGTCCGGATGACCGCACGCAGACCTGGGAAATCTCGCACGGTGTCCGCCCGGTCCATGCGGAAGTACTCCACGAGTTCTTGCGCCCAGCGCGTGCCGATGCGCCGGTGGCCGCCGCTCGGATCTGAGGCCAGCGTGATGCCAAGGGCATGCCCCTGGCGGGCAGCATCCCGGGTGAGGATCCGCGACCTGTCGACGTACCCGATGCCTACACAGCCAACGGACTGCTCCGGGCGTTCCTTGACATCACCGCCGATGACCGCCACCCCGTAACGTGCGGCCTCCTGGACGACCGCCTCCACCAGACGACGGACGTACCCGACCGTCGCGGACCGCTTCAGAAAGAGGTTGAGCATGACGCCGACAGGGGTGGCGCCCATCGATAGCAAGTCGGAAAGGGACTGAACCACGCTGAAGCGGCCCACGTATTCCGGTGACCGGCCTGTCTCTGCGAGCGAGCCGGGGGCCGAGTCCGTCGTGTACACCAGGCCGCAACCCTCGGGCATTCCCTCGGAGGAGATGACGGCCGCGTCGTCGCCGATGCCAACGGTCAGGGTGAAACTGCTGTCGATGGCCGAGCCGTGGACTGCGACGTAGTCCCGGATCCACTTGTGCAGGTGGTACTCACCGACGGCGATCAGGGGCGTCTCGTCCGGCACGACGGAGAACGGTCTGCGGCCCCTGTGCTCCAGTTCGAATCGCAGCTCCATTCCCTCGTTGTCCAGGTGGATCTCGTGGTAGATCCGGTCTGCCTGTTCCAGATGACTCTGGTAGAGCCGCACGCTCCTGTCGTCGAGTTGGTGAGAAGATCCGAAGTATCCCCTTGCCAGGGCAGCGTGCGCGCGGGCGAGGGCCGGCCGCAGTCCGCGCTGGTTGAAGATCTGTCGTCCCAGTTCATAGCTTTGGAGGGCCTGATCCATGTGCCCGAGGACTTCGTACAGGCCCCCCAGAGACAGGTGGGAGAGCCCCATGGTGTAGCTGTGGCCATGGTCCTTGCGAATCCTCAACGCCTTGCGGAGGTATTCCTCGGCCCGCAGAAGATCCTCGCGGCGACTGGGAACGTGGCGGGTCCACGCACGCCCCAGCCAGTCGTAGATCGCGGCCAGCCGGATCGGATTTTCGAACTCCGACAGGGCTTCGAGGGCGCCCCTGGCCCGTTCCGTCGGGGAGTCGGCGTGAGACTGCTGGCCGTCCCGCTCGTCGATAGTTGCGTCCACGTAGGTGAGGATCGCTGAAAGGTAGCGCACGGCACTCTGACCGCCGTGGTGGCAGTCGAGGCGTTGCGCGGCGTCGCGGAGACAGGCACGCGCCCGGGCATAGTCCATGCGCGCCACGTGGAGTTGAGCGAGTTCTCGCAGACAGTCAGCAAGGACCAGGTGCCCGTTGCCGTCGCCGTCCCTGGAGTCCGCAAGATACTCCGCCAGCCCGATAGTGTGCTGAATCACCAGTTCGGCGGGGTCGAAGTCGCCACGCTCCCGCAGCACGTTGCCCAGGACCCGCCCGGCCTGCACGTATCCAGGCAGGTCACCGGCGCTCTGCAGACGCAGTTGCAGTTCCTTGATGTCCTTTTCGATCCCCGCCGACCTTCGGTCTCCCAACTCGTACTGCAGTGAGGCGAGTTCGAGCCGCAGATGCAGGCGCAGGCACTCGGACCGCGGTTCGACCTCCTGAGGCGTGGCTAACAGCTCGTCACTGATCATCTCAACGGCCTTACGCCACTCACCACGAAACCTCAAGGACAGAGCGTGGTGGTGGACGGCCGCAAGCCGCAACGGATCACCGGCGTTCAGTTCCCGGACCGCGATGTCGTACGCCTCTGAGGCCAGCACCGCGACGTCCGGCGTACAGCAGAATCGTTCGACGAAGACGCTGATCGGCGTTCCCTCGTTGGCCCTGACGACCTCGTCGATCAGCTGCTCCACGCGGGTCTGGGAGGCGATGTCCCCAGCGTGGTACGTCCGCTCCGTATGACGTGCATCCGCGAGCAGTCCACTCACTGAAAACGACGGTGCTTCGATCTCCGGGATCGGGCTGTCATCCGCGACAGCGAGGAAGACGATGCAGTCGGATGGGACGTCGAACAGTTCACGCTTGGTGAGGCTGTAGGGCTCTGCCGCTGCGCGTGTCCACAGCAGGACACGGGGCAGAGCATTACCAGACGCGTCGTCGAGTTCTGTCTTCCGCCGCCAGTGGGGCATGACCAGGAGGAGCCGCTCGGCAAGCGACCGGTCTTCGATGTCGTACAGGAGCACCGCATGTCCGTCAGGCGGGACCGCGCCGGCCAGTGCTGCGGTGTGCGCGGCTTGTAATTCCTGATCCTCACGCAGCAGCAGCCTCAGGGTTAGGCGCAGAGCCTCTTTCCACTGGTCCTCTCCACCCTGCCAGTTGTCCACCTCGACGCGTCGGTAAGCCGAGTACGGCTCGGCACGCGCGCTGCGCGACGGCAGACTGGTGAAGACAGCGACTACCTTCTTGCCGAACGCCTCAGCCAGATCCAGTTCCCGCTGGGTCGCCCGGCTTCTGGCATAGGCATCGGTGATCAGGGCCACCACGACGTCGCAGGCTTGGACGGCCTTGGTCATCTCCACACGTGGGGACGCTGCCCCGAAGTCGTCTTCCATGATCACGGTCATGCCTGTGCGACTGACTTCTTCCGCGAACCACGCAGCCCGGCCTTTCTCGGCGTGCTCGAAACTGAGGAACACTCTGAGTCGCACCCGCGCCCCCTCCGCTGGCTTCGTTAGTCGGTATCACCGCTGATGCGTGCGTGCGCATGCATGTCGTGCCAGCCGTCGCTATGTAGGACCTTGCTGCGCATTGTGCCCTCGAAGTGGAAGCCGGACTTCTGCGCTACCCGGCAGGACGCTTCGTTGGCCGTGGAATGCGCGAGAGCCAAGCGGTGCAGACCAATGTCCTCGAACGCCCATCGGGCCAACTCTCGCAGTGCCATGCTGGCAACGCCCTTACCCCGGGCCTCTGGCAGCACCCAGTAGGTCACTTCGGCTTCTCCCGTACGCAGGTTCGCGGTCCGCAGACCTACCCGGCCGATCACCGCCGCGTCACGCCGATCCGTGACGGCCCAGTTCGCCCCCGCCTCCGAACGCCAGTTGCGTTGCCGTGCCGCGATCCACTCCCTAGCCTCATGCTCGGTTTCCACCGAGAAAATGTGCCAGTGCCGGATTGCGGGGTCTCCGAACGCCTTCACCACATCGGCTGCGTCGGATTCGTCCCAAGGCCTGATCGCCAAATCACCGGCATAGAGCACGGGTTGATGCATACCCGCCATCTTCCCGGGGGCAACCGCTCGGGGTACCAGAGAGACCATGCGGCCATCGTGACAGGCGTAACGCAGCGACGCGGGCGAAAGCCCCATACAACAGACCACGCGAAAGCCGGTACCACCCACGATCGTGTCATTACGCGACAGCGGTTCGTCCCTTTCACGCTGGTCGTGTCAAAGCTCGGCCTGCGCTGGCAGCCCCCGCCGCGTCCCACTCACACGGTCTGGACCGCACGATCGTCGCGATCAGCGCCAACCCCGAGCTCGGCGCCAATGTGCCGGCCATCGACGCGTTCGGCGAAGATCACCCCAACACCCTGATCACCGCTACGAACCTGGCCAGCCAGCGGACGGAGCTGGGACAGCATGAGGAGGCCCGCGCTCTGGGCGAGGACACCTTGGCACGCCAGCGACGGGTGCTGGGCGAGGATCACTCCCACACCCTGATCACCGCGTCCAATCTGGCTGTCGATCTGGGGGCGCTGGGGCAGGTAGAGGAAGCCTGTGTCCTGGGCGTGGACACGCTGGAACGCTGCGGCGGGTGCTGGGAGAGGACCACCCCGACACCCTGTTCACCGCCCGGTTCCTCAAGCAGTTCGATGAGGAGCGGGAAGACTCCGGCTCAGGGGAGTGATCAGCGATGCCATGCGGGGGCATCCACACTGGGCACTCAGCAAGTTACAGTTACTACAGTCGTGTTGGCAGTCACATGGGCTGATTGGCCGTCAGATCACCGTGTGCCGTTGTTGCGGTCCCGCGCCGGTCGGATGAGTGCCGGGAAGGCCGTTCGGGAGGAACCGGTGCGGGGAATTGCTGCCGGGCAGGCGTTCCGCGTCGGCCTCGCGATGGTCACCGGTGCTGTGGTCGGTGTCTGCGTCTACGCAATCAGCCGTACCGGAGGCACCTACCTGTTCGCCATCACCGGAGGGCTGGCCGGCACGCTCGTAGCCGTCGGTCTCGACGTCTACCGGCGCTCGGCACGGCTGACCGAGGTACGTGTCACCGTGCCGCAGCTGAGTGAGCTGACCTTCGTCGTGAACAACGATGCGCGGCAGGTCGCCTGGCAGCTCTTCATCGAGTCGGTGACGCGCGTGTCGGTGCAGCGGCTCGACGACGACGAGGGGCTGCTCAGGGAGGCCATGACGTCGCTGTACGGATTGTTCGCGACCACCCGGGAGACGCTGAAGGTGAGCCGTCCCTCGACGCAGGTGAGCGTGGGCCTGACGGTGGAGGCCCTGGCAGTCAACTTCCTCAACGCCGAGCTCCGTCCGTTCCTTTCCAAGTGGCACCCTCGCCTGCGTGCCTTCGAGGACACCTACCCCGACCAGCCGGAGTCGGAGTGGCCCCAGGCCGCGGAATGCCGTACGGACCTGCGCGAGGTACAAACCCACTCACGGGAATACGTACTGGCGTTCGCCCGTCTGGCGGGTGTCCGGGACGCGGCCACCATGCTCGGCGCAGCGGCACCCGGGCCCGCCACCCACAACTCACCCATGGTGCCCCGGGCGCGGGAGTAGCGCCGAGACGGCGATGCCGTACGGTTCCGCCATGGAACAGCGCGGACCATGGACACGTCACTGTGAGGAGTGGCTCCTCTCCACCGTGCACTTCGGGGTGCGCCGCGACGAAGTGACGCGTCCCGACGGCGCACGAGGCCGCTATGACTGGGTGGAGATGCCGGACCAGGTGCGCATCGCGGCCGTGGTCGACGGCTGCCTATTGGTCGTCGAGCAGTACCACTACCTCGTGGGCCGACTGTGGCAACTCCCGGGCGGGGCCGTCGATCCGGATGACCGGAACGGGCAGGCGGCGGCGCGACGTGAGCTGGCGGAAGAGACAGGGTACCGGAACGGCTTCTGGACCAGCCAGGGCCACCTCTTTCCTCTTCCCGGCACGACTCCGGCACGGGTCCACCTGTGGCGCGCCGAGCACCTCGCCCCCGGGCCGGCGGCTCTCGAACCGGGCGAGGCGGATCTGCGGGTCCACCACGTACCGCTGGCCGAGGCCGTACGAGCGACCAAGGATGGCCGCATACGCTGCGCACCTAGCGCCACCCTGGTCCTGACAGTGGCGTCGGCATTGCGCAGCTGAGCCGGGTCCGCAGCGCAAGCCGAGCCACGGCGCCCACGGTTAGCGGAGGGCGGGCTAGATGACGCAGGGCAACGTCCTCGACCTGACACGTTCCGCCGGCCGTACGCCAATGAGATCCTCGAGTTCCGAGTCCCCCAGCCGACGTCCCGCCAGCCGGCACGCCGCGTCCCGCCAAGCACCCTCCCGCAGGCCGACGGCAAGCAGCTCGATGCGTGCCGCCGCGAAAAGCAGCATCCGGCGGGCGCCGGGGACCTCGGTCACGGACAGGTACACGCCGGGTTCACGCCACCCCAACTGGTCGGCCACCGGCACGTTCAAAGAGCCGAGCCTGCGGCCCGAGTCGAACTCCCACAACTCGACGGTCCCGTCTATGCGCACCCCGGTGATGACGTTCGCGGCGGGCAGGGTGACCACCTTGACGAACCGCCCAGCCTGCAGCTCCCGGACCGGGCGCCGCGAGGCCACGTCCCACACCACGACCTGGCCATCCATCAGCACCAGGCTGACGGTCAGCCCTCGGTGGTCCATATCGATGTCGGCGATCCCTGCCCCCACCGCGCGACGGTCCCTGCGCAAGAGCGTGAGCGAGTCGCCATCTTCGACCCTCGCCAGGGTGACGGAACCGTTGTCGTGCCCGCAGGCCGTACTTCCCATTGCCGCTGACCGCCAACATGGAGTCCGGCGTCAGCCCGGGCACCCGTATCCTCCTGAGCACCTCGCCGTCCCGCAACCGGATGCGGGTGAGCCAGGATTGGCTTGTGCCAACGCCAGCACCTCCCTGTCGCCGCTCGCGAAGGACAGGACCGTGGTCTCACGCGAGGGCAGGGCGATCCGCGCACTCTGCTGGTAATGGTCGTCGTTCCAGGCCCACACGAGCAGCGCCGCTGTGTCGTCCGTGTAGACGTGGGTGACGACGCGCCGTGCGTGATCGGTGAAAACCGGTTGGCTGCCGGTCAGTTCCTGCCTTCCGGCGTTTGGCGCAACGGTCGTACTGGTGCCCCGGTCGGTCCAGAGGAAGGGACGCGAGGTGGATGCGCCTGCCACACCGCTGCTCGCGAACGACGGATCGTCCGGTCCCGGCAGCCGCGCGAGAGAGCGGACGATGCGCCCCCGGCGCCCGAGGTCCCATACGGCGAGGCGTTGTCCTGTGGCGGTGACGAGACGTCGGCCCCCGTTGTCCAGCGCGAGCAGCCGCGCCCCCGGCACACCCGTGAGACGTCCGGCCATCGGTGCCACGCCCTCACGCATGGAGAAGACCTGGACCATGGTCTGGTTCCCGACGGCCACGCGGGTGCCATCCCCGCTGACGGCGAAGCTCCACCCGGTTCCACCGTCGTGATGGCCTGACCGCGAGTCTCCGCGAACCAGGAGCCGGCCGGGGTGTGGGGTTCTACGCTGTGTGAATTGGGGGTATGGCTGGTTGCGGGGGACGGCATGGACGGTGCGGGGACGTCTGGCGATGCGTGGTTCATCAGTCATGCGGGGGCGGATCGGGCGTGGGCGGAGTGGGTGGCCTGGCAGCTCCTCGACGCCGGTTTCCAGGTCGAGTTGGACTTCTGGGACTGGGGTGCGGGTGACAACTTCATCCTGAAGATGAACGCCGCTCTGCAACGGGGCCGGTTTCTGGCGTTGTTCTCTCCGGCCTATTTCGAACCCGAGCGGTTCACCACCCCGGAGTGGACCGCGATCATGGCCATGCAGGAGCAGATCACTCCCGTCCGTGTCGCCGACACCGTGCAGCCAGCGATCCTGCAGCCCCTCATCACCCGCGACCTGTTCGACCGGGGCGAGGAGGCCGCCCGCCAAGTTCTACTTCAGGCCGTCAACGGCCCCTCCCGCCCCACCACGCCGCCGGCATTCCCCGGGGCCGGGGCGCTCAGGCAGTTGGGTGGAAGCGGACCACGCCTGCCGGGATCGCTGCCGCGGGTGTGGAACCTGCCCGCCCGCAACCCGTCTTTCACCGGCCGCGACAGTCTCCTTGTCCGGCTGCGTCAGACGCTGGCCGCCAACAGTCGGGTGGCGGTGCAGGCGCTGCACGGCAGGGGCGGCGTCGGTAAGACGCAGCTCGCGATCGAGTACGCGCACCGCTTCGCCGGCGAGTACGAACTCGTCTGGTGGATCGCTGCCGAGGACCCCGCCCTCATACCCGACCAGCTCGCCCAGCTCGCCGCCCGGATCGGCGCCGCACCCCCCGGCACACCCTCCACCGACGAGCTGCTCGCCGAACTGCGCACTCGCTCCCGCTGGCTTCTGGTGTTCGACAACGCCGAAGACCCCGCCGCCCTCGCCCCCTACCTGCCGGGCGGTGGCGGCCATGTGCTGATCACCTCTCGCAACCCGAACTGGCACACCCATGCCACCCCGGTCGACGTCAGTATCCTCACCCACGGTGAGTCGCTCGCACTGCTCCAAGCGCACGGCGCGGCCCTGGACCATACCGACGGCCACCGCCTTGCTGGGGCCTTGGACAACCTGCCGCTTGCACTCGCCCAAGCTGCGGCCCTCCTCACTGGCGGTCTGCCCGCAGCCGACCTGACTGCGGAGCTGGCCCGAAGCACGGCTGCTGTAATGGCCGAGGGCCACCCCGCCGACTACCCGATCTCGCTGGCCGCGCAGGTCCGTCTGACCGCCACCCGTCTGGAAGTCGATCACCCAGGCGCCGCCGCCTTGCTGGCCGCGCTGGCCCTGCTGGCTCCCGAACCCTTCCCCGTTGCCACCTGCGTCGGCCGCCTGCCCGAGCAGGCCTCCGAACTCCTCGCGGAGGCCTTGGCCAGCCGCCTGACCGCCACAACAACTCTGCAGGCCATCGCCCGGCACAGCCTGGCCCGCGCCCAGACCGGCACGCTTCAACTGCACCGTCTCACCCAGAGCGTCCTGGCCAACCAGCTCACCAACGACCAACTTCAGCAGGCCAGGCACGATGTGGAAGCCCTCGTGACCGCCGCCGACCCCGGAAGCACCCGCGATCCCTCGCTTTGGCCAGCCTGGCGCGCGCTCCTGCCGCACGCCCTTACGGTCAACCCTGCCCACATCACCACCAGCGCAGGACGAAAGGTGGTCCGCGGCGCCTGCCGCTACCTGCTGGAGCGGGACCAGCCTTTCCCCGCCCGAGACCGCCTCATACAGCTGTACGACACCTGGGTCCGGCACTTGGACCCCGACCACGACGACATCCTGGAAACGGCCAATGCTCTGATCAACGCTTACCACGACACCAAGGACTACGAACGGTCTCGCACTCTGGGTGAGGACACTCTCCGCCGCCGGCGCCGTCTCCTGGGCGACGACCACCCCGACACCTTGACCGTCGCGCACAACTTGAGCCGCCCGCTGTCAGCGCTCGGGCTGCATGCGGAGGCCCTCACGCTAAGTGAAAACACGCTAGCCAAGATGCGCCGAGTGATGGGTGAGGATCATCCCGACACCCTCCGTGTGGCCGTCAGCTTGGCCGCAAAACGGGCGGATCTGGGGCAGGTGGAGGAGGCCCGGGCTCTGGGCGAGGACACGTTGGCGCGGCAGCGCAGGGTACTGGGTGGGGACCACCCCGACACCCTGTATACCGCCACGAACCTGGCCTTCGATCTTGACGCATTGGGTCGGGTGGAGGAGGCCCGGGCTTTGGGTGAGGACTTGCTGGCGCGGCAGCGGCGGGTGCTGGGTGAAGATCACCCCGACACTTTGACCACCGCCTCGAATCTGGCCGTCTGGGTGGCGGCGCTGGGGCAACGGGAGGAGGCGCGTGTCCTGGCCGAGGACACGTTGGCGCGGCGGCGGCGGGTGCTGGGTGAGGACCACCCCGACACTTTGACCACCGCCTCGAATCTGGCCGTCTGGGTGGCGGCGCTGGAACAGGGGATTGAGGAGTGAGAGGGCTTGGCGTTTGGAAGTGATCAGCGCCCATCCGCTCCCGCCGCGGACGCCGACGACGCAGGCCGGGCAAGCTCCATACCGACAACGGCTACGACTACTCCCACCTGCGGCGATGGTTATCGAGCCGAGGTATCCGGCATCGCATCGCCCGCAAGGGCATCGAGACTTCGCGCCGCGGAATGCCGTCCGCGTAGCCGACGGGCACCAGGGAACCGAACCCCAACTCCTGCGGCAGGTACTCCCATTGGATTCCGGTGTAGAAAACGAACAGCACACCCTGCAGCGTCTTGCGGTCATCGATCCGCTTGCGCCCCGGGTGCCGGAACCGTCGTTCATGCTTCGGCGGCAGCGGCTCGATCACCGCCCACAGCTCTTCACTGACCTCCCCACGGCTTCCGCCGCGCCATGGTCACCCCCAGGCAGCACGGGATCACATACCTCTCCACGATGCCACAAGAAGATCATTCTGCAAGGACCCCTGAAGCGTGCTCCCGCGGGACCGCATCGGTCTCCACGCTCTGCAGGCCGTCAGCGACGGCCGTCATAATTTCCTCCAGAGCATGTTGCTGCTCGGGCGAGAGCCAGCCGAAGAGGGCCTGTCGTACTGCGGCAGAGTGGACGGGCGTTGCACGGGTGAGAACTTCGTGGCCTTCGTCGGTCAGTACCGCCAGCTGACCGCGGCGGTCTGAAGCACACACCTTGCGGTGTACCCAGCCGCAGCTTTCCAGACGGGCGATCGCATGTGAGAGCCGTGAAGGGCTGACCCGGATCCTCTCCGCCAGCTCGGTCATCCGCAGTCGCTGACGTGGCGCCTCAGCGAGCTGTGCAAGCAGCCGATAGTGGACAGGCCGTATCTTCGCGCCCTGCTGAAGCCGCCGGTCCAGATGCCCCTGGAGGAGAGTGGTGGCTGACAGGTATGCCTGCCAGGTGCGCTGTTCCTGCTCAGAGAGCATGTAATGACGAAGTGTCACGGTCTTCTCCAATTTTCTGGTCCGCAGGTACGACGAGTGAGTGAGGGCGTCATGTCCACTGGCGACCCACAGTCCTCGTCAGGCAGGTCAGGCCGGCGCATGCGAGGGCACCCCCGCTGAATACTGCTGTACGGAGCCCTTCTTGGAGCAAGTGCGTGCCAAGCATGATCGTCAGAGAGCTGGTGAGCATCGCCGAGGCGGCGAACAGCGAGGCGGCACGCGCCCGCGCCGCCGGCGGCAGGAGTCGAGGCAACCAGGTCTGCAACGTCGTGTGCAGATAGCCCCACGCAGCGCCGAGCAGAAGGGCGCAGGACAGCAGGGCGGGCGAGCCGGGCAAGGTAGCGGCCAAACCGGCGCCAGTGGCCCCAGTTGCACCGCCGATGCCGAGGAGCCTCCTTGGTGCCCAGATGCGGCAGTGGCGGTCGAGCAGGGCCATGCTCCCCAGCACTCCGACGGCGTAAAGGGCCGGCGCGAGAAAGGTCTCTGTCCGCGCGCCGGACAGGGTGAGCGACGGCGCCAGCAGAGCAGGAAGGGTGAGCAGTGCTGTGCCCTCGGCGGCGCCGATGCCGACCACGATCCAGTACGCCGTGGCGTAGGCCCGAGCCGGTTCTCCGCCGTACGTGGGGCCCGGGCTTCGGTGCGGGGCCGAGGGACGAGCCCGGGGAATGGTACGCAGTCGGCATGCCGTGACTCCCGCAAACAAGGCGACGAGTACGAAAGCCGACCGCCACGACCCGGCACGGATGACGAGTGCGGCTACCAGGGGAGTGGCCACCGCGGTTGCCGCGGTAACGGCCGTCACGCTGGCGAAGACACTGTGCCGCTCCCGCGACGAGCTGGCTGACTCGCAGGAGAGAGACACACACGGGGTGACCGCGGCGAAGGCAGCGCCCGTGGCCATGCGTAGGCCGACCCACCATGCGGGCCCCGGGCAGAGGGCGGAACTGGCGGAGGCGGCCGTGGCGAGCAGCAGCCCCAGACGGAGGCATCGGTGGGGGCCGTAGCGATCGGCTGCGATCCCCCAGGCTGGTAGTGCACAGCCATAGCCGAGGGAGTAGGAGGCGATGCCGGCGGTGACGGCGGCCACATCCGTCCGCCAGGCAGTCACCAGCGCGGCAATGAGTGGCCCCGTGATGTACCAGTCAGCGTTGCCGAGGGCAGCGGCCCACCGGAACCCTGAGACGCCCCTGTTCACGCAGCGTTCGCCTCGGGAAGTCGACTCCGTTCGGAGTGAGGATTTCTTCTCATCGCTCCGGAAACACCGGATATGGCCTCCCGGTTGCACGGCGAAAAAAATTCAGCTGACCGGTTTTTTGATGGGTGGTCGATTTTCAGCCAATTGTTGATCGGTGTTCGTTTTAGTTTCCTGTTGATGTAAAGTTTTTTTGGAGAGTCTTGAACCTCGGGATGCCGCTCAAGGTTGTTGTACCTCACGGGGAGAATTTGATGGATATCTGTGTACTGGGTTCCTTGATTGTTTCCGGAGATGGGCGCTTCGGCTATGTCGATCTGGCTCCTAAACCCAGGACAGTTCTTGCTGTTCTCGGCGGAAATGCCGGTGCGCTGATATCCGCCGCCTCCTTAGTGCGAGAGGTATGGGGTGAGACGCCGCCGACCAGCGCTCTGCGGAACCTCCATACCTACGTTCTGCAGGTCAGGCAGTTTTTGGCCCAGGCTTCGGGCCTACCCCGGCGAACCGTCGCAAAGGAGCTGCTGGTTACGCGCCCCGGCGGATATGCCATCAGCGACACCATGATCGGTTTTGACTACCGGCGGTATGCCAGCCTGTCGGAAGAGGGGCGCAAATTCCTGCGTAGTGGTGAATTGGCGCACGGTATCGATGTGCTCTCGAGCGCCTTGTCTGTCTGGCGCGGACCTGCTTTTGTGGACGTTGTGACAGGGCCCGCATTGGAAGCCCAGAGACGTCAGCTGCATGATTCGCGCATTGGAGTAATAGAAGCGCTTTCGGATGCAAGAATATCTGCCGGCCAATATCATGAAGCGATCTCGGACCTGTCGGTTTCCGTAGTCGAGAACCCGCTGCATGAAGGGCTGCATTTTCAATACATGCGCGCCCTCGGGATATCAGGAGGCCGGGCGCGGGCCCTTGAGGTTTTCAACCGACTGCGGCTGAATCTGGTATCCGAGCTGGGTATAGAACCCAGTGCTGCTGTGCAACAACTGCAGCGTCGCCTTCTCAACTCCGCCGAGCTCGGCATGGCCTCGGTGCACCCGCGTCAATCAGGTGGCGCGACGCTGACGGTGCGGTAGTGCCCCCTGCCCAGCGGGCCACGGCCATCACCTGGTCAGGACGAAGGCTTCCCGCTGCGGGTGAGCGTCCGTCCCGCGGTCCGAGCGGCCAGCAGGGCATGGTCGAGGCCCTGGGTCAGCGGCTCGCGATCGGTCAGTGGATCGATCCGTCCGGTAATGCGCAGCGCCCCGTTGGCCGGCTCGAACGAAGCACGGTCGCGTGTCCGCAGCCAGCCCGACCCGTCTCCGGGGTTCTCGCGGAAGAAGCCCGCGGTAGTGGCTGCGGCATCCACATACGGGCTGCCTTCTACACGGACCTGCAGTTCCCCGCCCATCAGGCGGACCTGTACGCCCGGCGCGATCATCCCCACCGTGCCCGGCCCGAACCAGCCTGTCGGATCTGCGGCGATGATCCCGGTCTCTGTGGTGCCGTAAGCCTGCCCTATTCGCACCCCGTAGCGTTCCGCGAACGCCGTGTACACACGGTCATCCAGCCGGGCACCGCCTGCGACGGCATGCCGTAGGCCAGGGATCCGCAAGGGACGGCCGCCCCTTGCCAGCCGGGTGAAGTGACCAGTCGCTCCCCAGATGGTGTCGGCCCTCGAGCGGATCGCGGCGCGCAAGAGGGCGGGCAGGGAGGTGCTGCGCGGGAAGACGGTCGTGGCCCCGACATCCATGTTGTGGAGAAGGCCACCGATGAGATTGAAGGAGTGCGTGAGCGGTCCTACGACTAGTACGCGGGAAGTGCGCTGAGGCATGCCGCCGATCCGGCGGAAGGCGTCGAGCTCGGCCTGCAGCGACTGTGCAGTACGCCCCACCGGCTTGGCGAAACCCGTGCTGCCGGATGTGAATTGGATCAGGCAGTGATCGGTGGTCGCGGGGCGCCCTCCGAGCAGGCGCCTGACGTAGATTTCGCACTCGTCGTGGAAGACACTTAGGCCCGGACCGACGGTGCCGAAGGACACGAAGAACTGGGGGCGGCATCCGTCGAGGAGCCCCGCGAGCTCACGGCCGCGTGTCTCCGGACTCATGAGCAGGACCTGGGCTCCGAGCGACCACAAGGCGAACACGGACCACAACTGAGAAAAACTGGGCACGCCGCGCAGAGCGACGGTGGATCCGGGACGGATGCCGTAGGAGACGAACAGCCGCCTTAAGTCGTCGGTCTGCGTGCGGAGTTGCCCGTATGTCACTGTGCGGCCACTCTGTGCCCAAGGGGCAGAAGCGGGGTGCCGGGCCAGGAGGGGGGATCCCCACCAGTCGGGGGTGTCAGCGGAAGTGTCGCGCACGGCGTTATTCGCTCCCTTGTCCGTTGTCCGGATCATGCTGCACTCAGCAGAACACCGGAGCGGGGCGAACGGTTGCAGAGCCGATGAGCGGGCCGTCTGCTCCCGCCATGGGAGGCGGGAGCAGACGGCCCGCAGGGGGACCGAGGGCGCGGGGGAATTGAACCCACGGTCCGTCAGAGGGCAGCCGCTCTCAGGAGCGGCCGCGCGTCTCCAGGTCGAGGAGGAACTGCTTGGCCGAGGCGCCGCCTGCATACCCGCTGAGGTTGCCGGAGGCAGCGATGACCCGATGGCAGGGCGCGATCACGCAAACGGGGTTCGCGCCCAGAGCACGTCCTACTGCCCGGGCCGCTCCCGGCCGGTTCAACCGTGACGCGAGGTCGCCGTAGGTGCCCGTCCGGCCGTAGGGCGCGAAGCTGTCCAGGGCAGTGACGGTCTGGCGGACGAAAGGCGAGGCCAGCCGCCAGTCGACAGGCAGCGAAAACGTCCGCAGCCTGCCGCTGAGGTAGGCGTCGAGCTGGGCACGGGCCTCTTCCAGGAGCGATTGAGACCCCGGAGTGCTGGTGGCCTCGTCTCCCGGTCCGGCCGCGGCGCTGCCAAGGCGTCGGCGCACCTCATCAGGCTCGCCGAACGCGCAGTAGAGCAGGGCATCGTCCGACGCGGCGAGCGTCAGCGCGCCCACAGGCGTGAGGTGACGGATGAGCGAGACCTGCTCGGTGGTGGACATCGTGGACTCCTCGGTATGACATCGCATCAGCCGTCACACGCTGACGGGGCGGCAGACACGGCAGGCCCGGTAGCCCGCTTCATGGGCCTCGGTCGCGCTGTGGAACGGGCGCTGATGTGGCGGCGTGATGCGGCGGGCGTGAGCACAGGTGGGATGGCAATAGATACGGGTCGTGTCGCTGCCCAGCAGTACGGCTCCACGTCGTCCGAATTCCGCGAGTCGTTCCATGTCGATGCCCTCGGCGGAACGCAGTGCGCGACCGGTGCCGGGCAGGTATGCGGCGTCGCATGGTGCACCGTCCTCAAGGGTGACCCGGTGGCAGGGCACGAGAAACATCACCGGGTTGCGCCGCAGAGCCTCGACCACGTCGACGTCATCGCCGACGTCGGCCTCCCTGATGATCCAGCTCGTCGGGCGCAACTGTCCCCTGGGGACGCTTCGTACCGCTTCCAGGACTGCGCGCTGCTCGGCGGGCAGAGCACCCAGATCGATCGCCAGATTCTTGGCTCGTCCGGTCCGTAGGGCGGTACGCAGTCCTGGGAACGGCACGGTGCAGCGAATCGCCGTTCGCCCGGTCCGGCTCCAGTGAAGCTCCTCGAACATGTCGGTACTCACGACCGTCGTCTCCAGCATGGCGCCGGTGACGGCATGCGGACTGAAGGCGACATACAGTCCGCCGGCGTCTGTCTTCAGCCGCACGTAACTGTCGTAGCGGTCCTCCGGGATGCCCACGTGCCGTAGTACCCGCAGCCCGAAGTCCAGCGGCGCGGGAGACGTGAGATCGGCCAGCGCGCTCTCCACCTCGGCTTCCGAAGGCGGGAGGCCTTCGTTGTTCGCACTCACTTCAGCACCTCCCTCGAGGGCGGATCCTTGGTCTCCAGTAGCAAGCGCAGGCTACCGATGCCTCGCGAAACCTGCGCCTTCACGGTTCCCACCGGGCACCCTTGGGCTTCGGCTATTTCTCCGTAACTCATACCGACCACGTGACGTAGGACTACAGCGACTCTCGGGTTCTCCGGTAACTGGGTCAGCGCTGAGACCAAGCGTCCGCGGTCCTCGGCGTTCGACGCACGTTCCTCCGGCCCCGGCCGTTCGTCTGGCCATGACAGGCATGCGTCTTCGACGACTGCGACGCCCACGGGACGGCGCACGCTGGTGCGGACGTGGTTACGCCACACGTTGGCGGCGATGGTCATCAGCCACGCCCGCGGTCGCAGGGCCCGGCGTCGATCCGGTGGATAGCTCCGCAACGCCGTATACGCGCGCAGGAATGTGTCCTGTCCCAGGTCGTCCGCCTCTGCGGCGGATCCGCAGACCCGGAACAGGAACGCGCGAACCGCCGAGGCGTGGAGGCGAACCAGCTCCGTGAAGCCGTCGTCCAAATCCACTGCCAGGCGCTCGGTCAGCTGCTCGGCCATCTCGTCCATCACAGTTCAGAACACCATGGTCTCGAAGAAGGTTGCACGGGCCGACGGCGGGGGCGCGCCGTTCACCGGCCGGGCAGCGAAATCGACTGGCTGTGGCGGAACACGTTGCCCGGGTCCCAGGTCTGCTTGATGCGCTGAAGCCGCGGATAGTTTTCCCCGTAGTAGAGCTCGTGCCACGGCACGGACGAGGTGTTCCAGCGCGGGTCGCTCAGATCGGCGTCTGGATAGTTGACGTAGCAGCCGTCCGCGGACCCGCCCGAGACCGGCACACCACCGGTCTCGGCGAAGACATCCCGGTAGGACGCACGGATCCATGCAAGGCACTCCGCCTCCTGCTCAGGAGCCGGCCAGAAGATCCCCCACAGCGCTTTGAACGCCGAGTCGCGGTGTACGGACGCCGTGGCATCGGGCGCCACGGCGTTGACCTGCCCGCCGAACGAACTCAGGGTGAGCCCCGCCGTCGCATTGCCGCGGCTGTCCTGCGTCAAGTGGTGATACAGCGCCTCGATCTGAGATTCGGTGAAGGGCTCCCGCAGATAGGCAGACTTGAAGTCGCTGTGCATGGTGGGGTCGTTGACCAACGCGTTGGTCGTGCCGAGTAGGCGGGTCGCGCGCAGCCAGGAGATGCGGCGGGGCGCGGCGAAGCCGGGCAAAGCCGGGTGCTTGCCGGCAGGTTTGTCGGCAGCGGTCGCACGGGCCCGCACTCCGCGCCCCATCGCCTCCAGGAAGTCATCGAGGCGGGCCTCGGCACCAGGGATCGTGGCGTCTATCTGAGTTGTCAAAGAGACCGTTCCCCCCGAGCGGTGGCTCAGCACGAGATAGCTGCACAACCCGTCATAGGGGCCGGCGGGGGCGCGGTGCTGCGCGTGCCAGCGGCCGAAGTTGTCAACCAGAGCGCCGAAGTCACGGCGGTCGAGATCGTCCCAGGACCAGGACACCGCACTGAGCAGAACGTTGCGCGGCGGCACAGGCAGCAGACGTTCCGGCTCACCGGAGGCTCCGGGACTGCGGAAGAGGTAACGCGTGACCACGCCGAAGTTTCCGCCTCCCCCACCGGTGTGGGCCCACCACAGGTCGCGCAGGGCGCCCTCATCTTCCCGGGTCGCGGTGACCAGTCGCGCCGTGCCGGACGCGTCGACGACCACGATCTCCACACCGTACAAATGGTCCACTACCAGTCCGTCCCGACGGCAGAGCATGCCCCAGCCGCCGCCGCTGACATGTCCGCCGGCCCCTACGGAGAAGCAGATCCCGGCAGGCACAGTGACCCCCCAGTTCAGGTAGAGCGTCTCGTACACGTCCAGCAGCCGCGCGCCTGACTCGACGGCAAAGGCCCGGTGCCCGGAGTCGTAGTACACACGGCTCATGCCGGACAAGTCCACCACGAGCTCCGTGGCCGGGTGGAAGACGAAATCCTCGTAACAGTGGCCGCCGCTGCGCACGGACAGACGCCGGTTGGCGCGCACCGCCTGCTGGACGGCTTCGAGGGCCTGGGCAGGGGTGTGCACGAGGTGAACGGCATCAGGTGAGGCGACCCAGCGCTGATTCCAGCCACGCACGAGATCGGCGTAGCGGTGGTCCGAGGCCGTGACAACCTCGAGCGGCGGCGTGCCGGCCGCCGCTTCACCCTCCTCGCGTGACATGGCGGAAGCAGGGCTTGAGGCCAAGGCAGCAGTGCCCGCTCCGGCTGATGCCGTCAGGAAACTGCGCCGACGCAGGCCCTCGGTGTTCTTCGGAATGCGCATCTGCTGTCCTTCGCGTTCGGTGCCGCGCTGGTCCATCGCCTGCCGTGCCGATGACGGCTGGCGGGGACGTTAGCCACCAGAACTCCTCGCAGCGCTCGGGATGTTGCCACCGAATTCGCTGCCCACACTGCAACCGGCTGAGCGGGCACGGTGTTCCACCTGCGACTGGCAACCGAAACGAAGGGGACGAAATGTCCGACTTGGAGGAGATGACCGGCGACAGGGCCGGCGCTCCAGCCGTACCGGATCGCATGACAGGCCAGCAGAAACTGGCCCTGGCGGTCCTGCTGGGCGCTCAGTTCATGCTCGCCGCCGATTTCTCCATCTTGACCGTTTCCCTGCCGGTCATCGGCGACTCGCTCGGCTTCTCGCTGGACACGCTGCAGTGGATCACTACGGGATTTGCCTTACCGGCTGCGGGGTTCACTCTGCTGTTCGGCCGCATCGCGGATCTATCGGGCCGCCGCAAGGTGTTCCTCATCGGCATCGCCCTGCTCGCCGCCGCGTCGCTCGTGGGCGGACTGGCACAGTCCCCGGCCGTCCTGTTGGCCGCCCGGGTGGCGCAGGGCGTGGCCACGGCCATCTCCGTGCCGTCCGCGCTTGCGCTGTTGACCACCGCCTTTCCCGAAGGCCCGCTGCGTCAACGCGCGCTCGGCCTCAACGGTGCGCTGCTCGGCGGCGGATTCAGCGCGGGAGCACTGCTGGGCGGTGCGCTGACCGAACTCCTCAACTGGCGCTGGTCCTTCTTGATCAATGTGCCGGTGGCCGTCCTCGTGTTGGTCGGGACGCTTGCCGTCATCCCCGAAGGCCGGGCAGCCGTCCGCAGCCGGCTGGACGTCCCCGGCGCCGCCACGGTCACCGCCGGCCTGCTCGCTCTGGTCTTCGGCATCACGACAGCCGGTGAGCAGGGCTGGGGGCATTCGGAGGTGTACGTCTGGTTGGCCGCGGCAGCAGCACTCCTGGTGACGTTCTGGTTCATCGAGCTCAAAAGTGCCAACCCGCTGGTGCCCGTGAGGGTGTTGAAGCGGCGTACGGTCCGCTGGGGCAACTTCGGCGGGTTCGCATCCATCGCCATGACAACGGCGACCTCCTTCTCCACGACGCTGTACATGCAGAAGGTGCTCGATTTCCCCGCCTTCACGACAGGTGTTGTCATCGGACTCCCCGGCCTGTTGACCGTGCTGGGCGGCACCATCGCCCCGCGCATGCTGGCCAAGATCGGAGCACCGGCCGTCCTGGCGCTCTCCCTGGTGGTCCAGTGCATCGGGTACGGGGTGCTGCTCCTGCTCAACGACAGTTCTTCGACGGGCGTGATCCTCGTTCTCATCGCACTGGCTGTGGGCTTCTTCGGACACGCCTACAGCCTCGTTTCCTACATGGTCAGTGCTACGTCCGGGCTGCCGGACGACGAACAGGGCCTGGCCACCGGTCTCACCACCATGAGCATGCAGATCGCCATCACTCTGGGCATCCCCATCATCAGTGCCGTCATCTCGGCACGGACCGCCTCGCTGACCACAAAATCCCCGACCGACGCCATGCTCGGCGGCCTGCACGCCGGAGTCCTGGTCCTGTCCGCGTTCCTACTGGTCTCGGCCCTTCTCGTATGGCTGTTCCTGGGACGCGGTCGTACCTCCGCCGAGGGAGATGCGCGATGACTTCTCTCAAGGGGAAGACCGCGGTGGTGACGGGCGCCAGCCGGGGCATCGGCCGGGCGACAGCCCAACGGCTGGCGGAGCAAGGGGCCGTGGTCGCCGTCCACTACACAGCCGATGCCGGCGCGGCGAGCGACGTTGTTGACCACATCAGGGCAGCGGGCGGCGCGGCCTTTGCCGTGCAAGCCGACTTCTCCGCGCCTGACGGACCGGAGCGGCTCTGGTCCGCCGTCGACGAAAGCATCACCGATTTTGCCGATGGCACACAGGTCGACATTCTGGTCAACAATGCGGCCACCTCGGTCCGCGCCACCTTGGAAGAGACCAAGTTCGAGGACTACGAGCGAATGTTCGCGGTCAACGTACGAGCTCCCTTCTTCTTGATTCAGCAGGGTCTGGGGCGATTGCGGAACGGGGCCAGCATCGTTAATGTGGCATCCGCCGTGACACGGATGGCCTTCCCTGAAGTCATGGCCTACGGCCTGACAAAAGGGGCGCTAAACACGCTGACACTCACCCTGGCGCAAGAACTCGGTCCACGCGGAATAACGGTAAATGCAGTTTCTCCGGGAACCGTGGACACGGACGTCAACGCGGGCTGGCTGCGGGGAAACCCGGAGGCGGAGCGGTTCGTCTCCGAACAGGCCGCTCTGCGCCGCGTTGGGCAGCCGGATGACGTCGCAGACGTGATCGTCTTCCTGGCGTCCGACCGAGCGCGCTGGGTCACCGGCCAGGTCATCGACGTGAGCGGCGGCGCACGGCTCTGAATGGCGGAGGGCGACACGCTCGTCCCGACAAAGGGGAGAACTGGCATGACTGTCGGACAAGGAGAGGTCTACGAGAACCCGAGATGCCGCGAGCGTGTGGTGATCAGGACACCCGCTGCGGAGACCGGCGGTGAGAAGACCATCATGGACGTCTATGTACAGCCCGGCGGAGCCGTGTCCGGCGCCCATGTCCACCCCATCAGCGAGGAGCGGTTCACGCTGATCCGGGGGCGTGTCGCCTTCGCTGTCGACGGCCGCGAAACGGTGCTCGACCAGCCGGGACAGAGCATTCTGATACCCCCGGGCAGCAAGCACCGCTGGTGGAACGCCGGCGGCGAGGAGTCCCGGCACATCTGCGAACTCAAGGGAAGGGCCGATCGGTTCGAACAGCTGGTACTGCGCCAGCTCTTCGGCCTTGCCCAAGACGGGAAGACCACCCCGGAGGGGATGCCGCACCTGCTCCAACAGGCCGTCACCACCCTTGAGTTCCAGGACGTCCTGCGTTTCACCTCGCCCGCCTGGCCGGTGCAGCGCCTCCTGTTCGGCGCGCTGGCACCGGTGGCACGCCTCCTCGGATACCAGGGCTGCAACCCCGAGTACATGCACCGCAAGCCCAGTGAGATCGCGGAGCTGGAACCTCTCCCCGATGAAGTGGCCGCCTGGCATTACTAGCCGTCTCGCTGAAAAAGCGGTGGAATAATCAATAAATGAGGCGGTGCGGGTCCCCTGGCGGACCCGCACCGCCTCATTTATTTTTTCTGGACTTTCCCATTCCGCTTCTCTGTATCGGTTCTGGTGTGCTTCTGGTGCAGGCGATGCCAAGCTGAATTCCATGAGGCCGAAATTGGTATCCGAGACGTTGTATGAATACATCGTCGAAAACAGCAGTCCGGTCGATGAGTACCAACGAGATCTGATCGAGCGCACGGTCGAAGTCGGGGAACGGTCGCGTATGCAGATCGGGACCCCCCAGGGCACGCTTTTCACGTTCCTGACTCAGATGACGGCGGCCCGTTCGGTTATCGAGATCGGCACGTTCACCGGCTACTCGGCTCTGGCCTTCGCCAAGGGCCTGCCCAGCGACGGCCGACTCCTCACCTGTGACGTCAACCAGGAGTGGGCCGACATCGCACAGGAGGCGTGGAAGAAGGCGGGCGTGGCCGACCGGATCGAACTCCGGATCGGGCCGGCCCTGGACACGCTGCGGGCCCTTCCGAAGACCCCCGACTGGGATCTGGCGTTCATCGACGCGGACAAGGAGAACTACACCGCGTACTACGAAGAACTGGTACCGCGCATACGCCCCGGCGGCGTCATCCTCGTCGACAACGTCCTGTGGTTCTCGACCGTCGTGGACGACCCCGAGGGCGAAGGCGCACCCATGCGCCGGTTCAACGCCCACGTCGCCAGCGACCCGCGCGTCGAAGCAGTCATTCTCCCGATCGGTGACGGCGTGTCACTGGTCCGCAAGAAGGCCTGAGTCCTGGCTGGCTCCCCCACGACCTGGGGCCGGCAGTCGCACACCCCGCACCGTCGCACACCGTCGCACAAGGGAGTGCCTGATGACGACCACCTCCCTCACGGGAAAATCCATGCGCCTGGCCAGACTGTCCGGGCACGGGGACGGGCGCTTCCTGCTCGTGCCCCTGGACCATTCGCTGTCCGACGGCCCCGTCGCCACGGCCAGTGGATTCGAAAAGCTCGTCTATGACGTCGTGACCGGAGGCGCCGACGGCATCGTCGTCCACAAGGGCCGCGCCCGGGCGGTAGCCCCCGAACTCCTCGCCGCATACGGGTGCTCCTTGCTGGTGCACCTGAGCGCCAGCACCGCGCACGCCCCCGACGCCGATGCCAAGGTGCTCGTCGGTGACGTCGAAGACGCCATCCGGCTGGGCGCCGACGCAGTGAGCGTGCATGTGAACATCGGCGCCGACACCGAGGCCGAACAGCTGGCCGACCTCGGAGCTGTCGCCGCCGCCTGCGACCGCTGGAGCATGCCGCTGCTCGCCATGATCTACCCGAGGGGACCGCGCGTCACCGACCCGCACAACCCCGAACTGCTGTCCCACGTCGTCAACATCGCCGCCGATCTCGGCGTGGACGTCGTCAAGACGGTCTTCGCCTCGCCTGCGGAGCGCATGGCTGAGGTCGTCGAGAACTCACCCCTGCCGATCATCGTGGCGGGTGGTGCCGGCACCTCCAGCCTGGCCGACTTCACCTCGGCGGCCCTGTCGGCGGGCTGCCGGGGACTCGCCGTGGGGCGCCGGGTGTTCGGCTCCCCGAATCCCCGCGCCACCGTCCTTGAGCTCGCCGAGATCATCCATGGCCCCGGTGGCTCCCTCGTCCCCACGCCCCCCTCGCGAATGGCAGGTGCTCTGTGAAGCTCAGCTGGATCGACATACGCACCATCGGATCGGCCAAAGACGCGGTCGTGGAGGAAGCACTCCACGCACGCGTAGACGGCATCGTCGCCGCCGACCTCGCCGACCTGGAGAACCTGCCGCCCACGGTGCGCAAGGTCCTCTTCCCGCAGGGACAGACGCTGCCCGAGGACTTCGGCCCGGCCGACGTCGTCATCGTCGAGCCGGCCAAGCACGGCGAGCCCGCCGAACTGGCGCTGCGTCACCCGGAGGTCGAGTTCGGCCGGTACGTCGAGATCATCGATGCGGACACGCTGGAGGATGCCTGCCAGTCCGCCCGCACAGACAAGTGGAGCCTGCTCTACTTCCGCGACCCGACCAAGATCCCGCTGGAGATCGTGATTGCCGCCGCGGCCAAGGCCGAGGGCAGCCTGATCACGGTGGCCCAGGACACCGAGGAAGCAGAGATCATCTTCGGCGTCCTGGAACTCGGCTCCGACGGCGTGCTGATGGCACCCGCCGCCGTCGGTGACGTCACTGCCCTGCGCCAGGCCGCCGAGACCGGGGTACCGGACCTGGAACTGGTCGAACTGGAGGTCACCGCCACGGCTCACGTGGGCATGGGAGACCGGGCATGTGTGGACACGGCGACCTACTTCCGTGAGGACGAAGGCATCCTCGTCGGCTCGCATTCCAAGGGCATGATCCTGTGCGTCAGCGAAACGCACCCGCTGCCCTACATGCCGACCAGGCCGTTCCGCGTCAACGCAGGCGCGATCCACTCCTACACCCTCGGTCAGAACGAACGGACCAACTATCTGAGCGAGCTGAAGTCCGGCAGCAAGATCACTGCCGTGGACATCCACGGCAAGACACGGCTGGTGACCGTGGGCCGCGTCAAGATCGAGAGCCGTCCGCTGATCTCGATCGACGCCATCGGACCGGACGGGCGCACCGCCAACCTGATCCTCCAGGACGACTGGCACGTGCGCGTACTGGGCCCGGGCGGCAGCGTCCTCAACAGCACCGAACTGAAGCCGGGCGACAAAGTGCTCGGGTATCTGCCCGTCGCCGACCGGCACGTCGGCTACCCGATCCGCGAGTTCTGCCTGGAGAAGTGAGCCGCGTGGGGCAGCAGGCAGCCACCACAGCCCACACTGCCGTCTGCCCCACGCCGCCCCCCGCGCCAGGGGCGCGGCCACGCGGTCTCGCCGACGACGAGACCCGGTGGGCAGCTGTGGTGCGACGCGACCCGCGCGCCGACGGAGCCTTCTTCTACGGAGTGCAGACCACGGGCGTCTACAGTCGTCCATCCTGCGGAGCCCGCACCCCCCGTCGCGACAACGCCGTCTTCTTCGCCAGCCCGCAAGAGGCACAGGACGCCGGCTACCGGCCCTGCCTGCGCTGCCGGCCCGCCGACGGGACGCGACGCCCCGTCGGCGAGCAGGTCGCTGTGCACGCCTGCCGGCTCATGGAACAGCCAGGGCAGACAAGCTCCCTCGACGCTCTCGCGGCACTGAGCGGGTTCAGCAGGTTTCACTTCCACCGGCTCTTCACCACGACGATCGGAGTGACCCCGAAGACATATGCCATCGCCTGCCGGGCGGAACACCTGCGCCACGCACTCACCCGCACCCGCACCGTCACAGAGGCCATCTACCAATCCGGGTTCAACTCCAGCGGCAACTTCTACGCGCTGACCCGGGACCTGCTGGGCATGACCCCCACGGCCTTCAAGAACGGCGGCCGAGGGGTGCCCATCCACTACGCAGTCGTCACACACGCATCCGGCCCCCTGCTCGTCGCCGCGACCGCTGCAGGCGTCTGCTCCGTGCTGTCTGGCCCGGACCGCGACGCACTCGTACGCCACGTACGTACCTGCTACTCAGCGGCCCCCGTATTCACGGCCGACCCAAAACTCGGCGGCCGCCTGGCGCATGCCATACGGCACACCGCGCCACCCACCGGTACAGCACTCCCCCCGGACATCCGCAGAAGAGCACTCGAGGGATGGCTGCGCAAGATCCTCAGCCCTCGGGCCCGGACCCCGTAGCCCAATCAGGAGAGGCACACACGCGTATGAACATCCTCAGGACCCACAGGTCCGCCGCCCAGCGACTGCGCCTTACGGTCGACAGGCAACTCGGGGCGGGCAACTTCTTCTGGCACGCATGGAAGGTGGCCACCGACCGGGACCGGCCGCTGCTCTTCCACCCCGACGTCACCTCCGGCCGATGGGACGAAGGCGAACTGCCCGGCCTGTCCCTCAATGACATGCGGGTCGCCATAATCCGCTACGCCCACTGGTACCGCACCCACGGAGTGCTGCCCCACACGCACGTAGGCGTCTACACCCGCAACGGTCTCTACGGCCTCCTGCACCACATCGCTCTCACGAGCCTGGGGGCGGTCGCGGTGCACTGCAATCCCAACATGGCGACGCCGACAGCCGCCGAATACTTCGCCCGCACCCGCGTCACGGTGCTGGTCGCGGACGCAGACCTGCTCACAGCCTGCATGGGTGTCTGGGACCGATCTGGCGACAGCGACACCAAGACGATGCTGACGGAAGACATCCGCCAGATCGACGAGACCGCCCCACGGCCGAGCGGCCCGATGCCGGGCTTCCCCTACCAGCACCAGCGCGACGACCTCGTGATGATCTCGCACTCGTCCGGTACCACCGGCCGCCCAAAGGCCCCGGTCTTTACCCACGCCTCGTTCTTCGACGGCAAACGCGAACGCCTCTGGACCTTCCCGTCCCTGCGCTCCGACCGGATGCTGACGGCGCTGCCACACAGCCACTCCGCAGGCATCAGCTACCTCACCATGGCGCTGCTCCTGGGAATCCCGACCCTCGTCCTGGACGCCGCGAACGGCGACCGGCTGACCCGGGCGATCAACCGGTTCCGCCCGACGTTCGTCCTCGGATTCCCCCTGACCCTGGCAGAGATCGACGTCACGCGCGTCACCCCCTACGCGGCACAGTCCATCCACTCCTGGAACGGCATGGGCGACGCCTCGCACGAACGCCACATCCGTCCCCTCACCGCACTGGGCAGCCGACACGAGGGGCGCAAGAGGGTCCCGGGCTCGCGCTACGTCGACGGACTGGGGTCCTCCGAAATGGGCATGGTCCTGTTCCGTATCGCCCACACCGCCCAGACCACCCACTACGACCGGCTGATCGGCCATCCGATCAAAGCAGTGCGCGACGCCGCAGTACTCGACGAGCACGGCAACGTACTGCCGGACGGCGAAGCCGGCCTACTAGGTGTGCGCACGCCCAGCGTGACACCCGGCTACTGGGACGACCCGCACCTGAGCAAGGAGTCCCTGAGCAATGGCTACTTCCTCACCGGAGACGTCGTCCGACGCGACCCGGACGGACGCTGGTACCACCTCGATCGCACACCGGACGTAATCCACAGCGCCGACGGGCCCATCTACAGCCTTCCCGTCGAGGAATCGGTTCTGCTGACGACTCAGGCCATGGACGCAGCAGTCGTCGCCATCGACGATCCCGACCACACCGGCAAGTCGCTCCCCGCCGCCGTGGTGCTGTACCGGGAAAACGTGAAGCGTTCCCCGCAAGACCTGCTCGAAGTGTGCAACACCGCTCTGCGCAAGAAAGGACTGCGCACCCTCGACGCGCTGATCGTCGCTGCGGACCGTGACGAACTGCCCGTCGGACCGACCGGCAAGGTGCTCAAACGCCAGCTGCGCGAAAAGCACCACTCCCTACTGAGCCAGCCAGCCCCGCCGGCCGCCGCCCACACCCGCACCGCTCTCGAAACGGCCTCGTCACACACCGAGTAGGCCGCAGGCGAACCTCAGCCGAACGATCTCCCAGCGAAAGGCTCGACACATGGCCGACGTGCATCCCGCGCGCCGCGTGGTGGACGTTCTCACCGGCGCCTGGCAAGCCCAGGTGCTCCACGCGGCCGCCGCGCTCTGCATCCCCGACCACATCCACGCCGGACACACCACGGCCGCGGCACTGGCCGCCGCCACCGACTGCGACAAGGACAGCGTCGAGCGTCTGATGCGCCTGCTCACCGCAATGGACATCTTCGACGGCGGAGCCGACACCGGCTACCGGCTCACCCCGGCAAGCGACCTGCTGCGCACGGACCACGACCGTTCCATGCGCGACATGGCGGTGGTCTACGGACAGGAGTTCTACCAAGCCTGGGGCGCAGCTGTTGCCGCTGTCCGGACCGGCACCTCCGGCTTTCAGCACGCGTTCGGTACCTCGCTGCGCGAACACCTGGCGGCCGACTCCGAGGCGGCCACACGGTTCCAGCGCGCGATGAACGCCGGCAACGTGTTCTTCCAGGACGTCGCCGCCGCTCATGACTTCTCCGCCGCCAGAACCGTTGTCGACGTGGCAGGCGGCGCGGGCACGCTGCTCTCGACGGTCCTGCACGCCCACCCGAACCTGCACGGCGTGCTGTTCGACCTCCCGCACGTGATTCCGGTCGCCGAGGAAAACCTCAGCCGCACACTCGACCCCGACCGCTACGACACCGTGGGCGGGAACGTCTTCGAACGCGTGCCCGCCGGAGGAGACGTCTACCTCCTGTCTCGGATCCTGCAGGACTGGGACGATGCGCACTGCCTGCGGCTGCTCACCACCCTTCGCGCGGCGATGCCACCCACAGCCCGGCTGCTGATCGTCGAACGCGTCATCCCGGACGCCGGGGAGGCGATGCTGCCGCTTCTGTGGGACCTGCACCTACTCATGGCGGCCGGCGGCAGGGAACGTACGCTCGACGGCTACCGGACGCTGCTGGACGGCGCCGGCCTGCGCCTCCAGGCCGTCCAGGAACTGGCTCTCGAGACCAGCTTGCTGGTCGCGGCACCGGTGGAGGAAGCCAAGTGACTACGCCTCGGGAGACCACGGCAGCCGAGCGCCAGATCCCCGTTCTCATCGTAGGGGGCGGCGGGTCCGGACTGACCGCCTCGCTCGCCCTGTCCGACCTCGGCGTCGACTCGCTCCTCGTGGAACGCCACCCCTCGACGTCCATCCAGCCCAAGGCCCACATCCTCAACGCCCGGACCATGGAGATCTTCGCGCACCACAAGGTCGCCGAAGACATCTACCACGAAGGCGCGCCCCAGGAGAACTGCGGTGCCATGGTCTGGCTGTCCAGCCTCGGCGGCGACGCCCCCTACGACCGCAAAGTGCTGTACCGCACCAGTGCGTACGGCGGGGGAGACCTGGCCGAACGCTACGCCGAGGCGTCCGCGCAGCCTCATGCCAACCTCGGACAGCGCTGGCTCGAACCGCTGCTGCGCCGCCACGCCGAGCAGCGCGCCCCGGGAGCCCTGCTCTTCCACCACGAACTGCTGGACCTCGACGAAGACGAGTCGGGGGTCACCGCGACCATACTCGACCGCGGGCGTGAACAGGCATTCAAAGTGCGCGCCTCCTACGTGATCGCAGCGGACGGCGGCAAGACGGTGAGCCGCCTGCGCAACATTGCGATGGAAGGCACGTCAACGTTCCTGGACTGGATCAACCTCCATGTCCGCGCGGATTTTTCCGAGTTCATCCCGTACGACGACGCTGTCGTCAACCGGGTCTCCAGCCTGTCGGACGACGGCACGCTCGAGCACTGCGGCGTGGTGCCGATGGGCCCAGACCACTGGGGGCGGCACTCCCGAGAGTGGACACTCATGTTCTCGCGGCCCCCAGGAGCCACAGAAGCGGCCGAACTTGACGACGAGACGATCGTGAAGCTGGTGCGGCGGACCCTCAAACTGCCCGATGAGCACGTCATGGACGTGGAAAGCATCAGCCGGTGGCCGGTCGAGGGAACCGTGGCGCAGCGGTTCCGTTCGGGCCGGGTCTTTCTGGTCGGCGACGCCGCCCACCGCCATCCGCCCTCAGGGGCCCTGGGCCTGAACACAGGGATCCAGGACGCGCACAACCTCGCATGGAAACTCGCACTGGTTCTCCGCGGGGAAGCCGGTGATGCGCTGCTGGACAGCTATGAACCGGAGCGGCGACCCGTGGCCCAGCGGGTGGTCGAACGTGCCGTGTACTCGCTGTTCAACCAGATCACGTTCACGGCCGCGACAGGAGTGATCCACGGAGCCCGCCCGGAATGGAATCGTGCTCAGATGACGGCGCTGGTCTCCGACACGCCCGACGGCGAGACGCGACGCACCGTGCTGCGCGAATACTTCGACACCAACCGCATCACCACGGCGCATCTAGGGCTTGAGATGGGGTACAGCTACGCCGATGCCGGCTACGTGAGGCCGGACGGGACGCCCCTCCCGCCGACGGATCCCCTGGGGCTCGAGTACCACCAGACCGCCCGCCCTGGCTCCCGGCTCCCGCACGCCTGGCTGCGCCACGGCGGGCGACGGGTCTCCACGCACCAACTGCACACCGTCCCCGGGTCGTTCCTGTTGCTTGCCGGATCCCGCGGCTCTCTGTGGCAGCGGGCAGCGCAGGAAGTCTCTCAGCAACTCGGGATCCGCATCGACGCGTACGCCGTCGGCACCCAAGGCGAGCCGTACGACCTCGACGGAGCGTGGACGCGGCTGCGGGGCCACGACGAGGACGGGGCTGTCCTGATCCGCCCGGACGGATTTGTTGCCGCGCGGCAACAGTCGAGATGCCACAGCCCGGCGAAGACACTCGAGGACGCGCTGCGGACCGCCCTGGGACACCGTCCGGTCGCGGCAGCCGATGCGCTGGAGGGCCGATAGATGGAGCAGTCCCCGTACATCCCGGTGGCGATCATCGGCGGCGGACCGGTCGGCATCATGCTCGCCCTCCTCCTCGACCGGCACGGCGTGCCCTCCGTCGTGTTCGACGCCCAGGAGAGCCCACACGACGAACCACGCGGCAACACGCACAACGCACGCACGATGGAGCACTACCGCCGCCTGGGGATTTCTGCGCCCATCCGCCGCCTCGGCCTGCCGGCCGAACACCCAGCGGACATCGCCTACTTCACCCGCTACGCCGGAACCGAACTCTCCCGGCTGTCACTGGTGTCCCGCAGTCAGCGGATGCGTCAGACAGCCACTGCGCCCGCCACGGACCAGACCCCCGAACCGGTCCACCGAGCCAACCAGATGTACGTCGAGAAGTTCCTGTACGAGCACGCCCGCACAAGGCCGAACATCACGCTGCGACTCGGCCGGCAGATCACCGACCTGCGGCAGAACGCCACGCAGGTCAACCTGCGCGCCGAGCACGCGGACGGACCAGCCGAGCACTGGACGGCCCGCTACGCCGTGGGCTGTGACGGCGGCCGGAGCTTCGTACGCCGCACGCTCGGCGTCCGCTACGAAGGAGTCGGCACCCTGGACCAAGACGTACTGGGCCGCCGGGCGACAGCGGCCCATCTACGGCTGCCGACCTTCCACCGGGACATCGTGACCGGGCGCCGTGCATGGAGCTATTGGGCGTTGAACAGCGAGCTGGTCATGAATCTGATTGCCCTCAACGGCGAGGACGAGTTCTTCCTCCTGACCAGCTCTGTGGATCCGGACACTGCCGACTCAGGCCGGATCGCCGACCTGGTGCGCCGTGCCGCCGGCGTGCCCCTTCCCGTGGAGGTGCTCAGCCGGCGCCCCTGGACGCCCGGCGTTGCCCTGGTCGCCCAACGGTTCACAGCCGGCCGCGTTCTGCTGGCCGGAGACGCAGCGCATCTGTTCACCCCGAACGGCGGATTCGGCATGAACACCGGAGTGGACGACACCGCCAACATCGCCTGGAAGTTGGCGGCGGTCCTGAACGGATGGGGAGGCCGCGAACTGCTCGCCACCTACGAGGCCGAACGCCGTCCGATCGCACGGCGCAACACCACCGCGGCGCGGGAACTCAACGCCGGACTCGGCACCATCGAGCGCCCCGCCACCTTGGAAGAGGACAGCCCGCAGGGGGACGAGGCCCGCACCCATGTCGGGGACCTGCTGCGCTGCTACGGGGAGCGCACCCACTCGCTGGGTGTCCAGCTAGGGGCACGGTACGACACCTCGCCCATCGTCGTAGCGGACGACGAACCGCCCGCCGATTCATGGGGCACATACACTCCCTCGAGTGTGCCCGGCGGTCGCGCCCCTCACCTGTGGCTGGATGAATGGCATGGCCAGGGCAGCTCCCTCTTCGACCGGCTCGGACCGGGATTCACCCTGCTGCGGCTCGGCGGCAGGGCACCCGGCAGTAAGCCGCTCGAGGCCGCGGCCCAAGCGCAGCGAATGCCGCTGACCGTGCTGGATGTGGACCAGGACGTTGCCCGAGACCTGTACGACCGGGACCTCGTTCTGATACGGCCCGACCAGCACGTGGCCTGGCGAGGCAACCAACTGCCAGCCGACCCGGATGAGCTGGTGGCGCAAGTGACCGGTTCCCTGGGGACAGCATGAGCACGGCATGCCTGAACATCTGCATCGTCGGGGCGGGGCCGCGCGGGCTGTCCCTGCTGGAGCGGATCTGTGCCAACGAACGGGCGCACGCATCGCACGACCACATCACCGTCCACCTCGTGGACCCCTACAGTCCCGGTGCCGGAAGGGTCTGGCGCACGAGCCAGTCGCGTCTGCTTCTGATGAACACGGTGGCGTCCCAGGTGACGGTATTCACGGACGACACGGTCGAGATGGATGGGCCGGTGGAACCCGGCCCCAGCCTGTATGAGTGGGCCCGCGCCGTCGTGCTGCCCGCGGGCCCCGCCAGGTTTGGTGAAGCGACGTACGCCGAGGCGTCAGCCCTGCATCCGAACGCTTACCCCACGCGTGCCTTCTACGGCCGCTACCTGGAAGACGTCTACCGGCACATTTCTCGACGGGCGCCGACCCACTGCCGCATCGTCGAGCACCGCACCCGCGCTGTCGCCCTTCGGGACCAAGAAGGTCTGCCCGGCGGCCCGCAAGTTCTCACCCTCGCGGACGGCACACGGTTGCGGGACCTCGATGCCGTCGTCCTCGCCCAAGGGCACCTTCCCGAACGCCCCTCCGCCAATGAGGCCGCCTGGGCCGGCGTGGCCGCCCGGCGCGGCCTGACTTACATCCGGCCGGCCAACCCTGCCGATCTCGACCTCTGCGCCATCAAACCGGGTCAGACCGTGCTGATCCGCGGACTTGGACTCAACTTCTTCGATCAGATGGCGCTGCTCACGCGCGGTCGCGGCGGTTCCTTCGTCCGCCGCTCAGGGCGGCTGACCTACCTTGCCTCCGGGCGGGAGCCACGGATCTACGCAGGATCCCGGCGCGGAATCCCCTACCACGCCCGCGGCGAGAACGAGAAAGGCGCCCACGGCCGCCACCAGCCGCGACTCCTCACGCCGGAGACCATCTACACGCTGCGACGCCGCGGACGCGACGGGGAGCGCGTCCACTTCACCACCGACCTGTGGCCGCTCATCGCCAAGGAGGTCGAGAGCGTCTACTACGAGACGCTGCTGCGCGCCAAAGGCCGCATCCCTGGCTCCTCAAGATTCGTCCGCAGTTATCTCGCGGCGCCCACGACGCAAGCACAGAACGAGGTGCTGGACGCCCACGGCATCGAGCCGAGTGACCGCTGGGACTGGGACCTGGTCCAACGCCCCACCGGCGGGCGCCGCTTCACCAGCCGCGGGCACTTCCATCGCTGGCTGCTCGACTACCTGGCCAACGACATCCAGCAAGCCAAGGCCGGCAACGTCAGCGGACCACTCAAGGCGGCCCTTGACGTCCTGCGAGACCTGCGCAATGAGATACGCCTTGCGGTCGACCACGGCGGGCTGGAAGGCAACTCCTACCGAGACGACCTCAAGAGCTGGTACACGCCGCTCAACGCCTTCCTGTCCATTGGCCCGCCTGCCTCCCGCATCGAGGAACTGCACGCACTGATCCAGGCGGGCATCGTCCAACTCCTGGGGCCCGACACAAAAATCGCACTCAGTGCTCAGGGAGACCAGGCGGCGTTCATCGCCACGTCCCCCAGCATCGACGCGCCGCCCGTCCAGGCGTCCGTACTGATCGAGGCTCGGCTACCCGAACCGGATCTGAGGCAGACCGCGGATACCCTGCTCCAGCAGCTTCTCATCACCGGCCAGGCGGTCCCCTACCAGCTCGAAGGCACCTGCGGCACCGTCTTCGAGTCGGGCGGCCTCGCGGTCACCCCGCGCCCGTACCGCACCATGGATGCCCAGGGCCGCATCCACCAGCGGCGCTTCGCCTACGGCGTCCCGACCGAATCCGTGCACTGGGTGACAGCAGCCGGCATCCGGCCGGGGGTCAACTCCGTGACACTCAGCGACTCCGACGCCATAGCGCAGGCCCTGCTCTCCCTCACCCCCAGCTCTCCCGGCTCTCATCGCCCCGCCCGTGGAGCCGACCGGCTGGAGATCACCACATGAAACGACAGACCACGGCATTCGACGGAGGACCGGATGCAGGACTGCTGTCCCCCGTACGGGTCGGGGCCCCCACCGAGCAGGCCACCAGCGAAACGGCATGGCTGCAGGCCATGCTGGACTCGGAGGCGGCCCTCGCACGGGCGCAGGCAACGCTGGGCACGGTACCGGCCTCGGCAGCCCAGGCCATCACCTACGCCGCCCGTGCCGAACGGTTCGACCTGCGAGCACTGGCGGTCGAGGCAAGGGAGGCCGCCAATCCCGTCGTGGGCCTCGCGCGCGCCCTGACCGAGACCGTCGCTGCCGAGGACCCGCAGGCCGCCGAATACGTGCATCGGGGCTCGACGAGCCAGGACGTGCTGGACACCGGCATGATGCTGATGTGCCATCGGGTGCTGGAACTGATCCACACCGACGTGCGCCGGACGGCCGACGCGCTGACCACACTGGCCGAACGGCACCAGGGCACCGTCATGGCGGGCCGCACTCTCGCCCTGCATGCGGTGCCCACCACGTTCGGACTCAAGGCCGCGGGCTGGCGGCAGCTGGTGCTGGACGCAGCCGACCGGATCACCGCCGCGTACCAGAGCCTGCCCGTCTCCCTCGGCGGGGCAGCCGGAACACTCGCCGGATACATGGAGTTCGCACGCCCGGATGCACACGCGCCGCACCCGGACCACTACCACGACAGGCTCGTGGATGCGTTCGCCACCGAGACAGGCCTGGCCCGTCCGCCACTGCCATGGCACGCCTTGCGTACCCCGGTCGCAGACGTCGCGGCAGCGCTCGCCTTCACAGCCGGCGCACTCGGCAAATTCGCCCTCGACGTGCAAACCCTTGCCCGCACGGAGATCGCCGAGGTTGCCGAGCCTGCGGTGGCCGGACGTGGCAGCTCGTCAGCGATGCCCCACAAGCGCAACCCCGTACTGTCAACGCTGATCCGCAGCGCGGCGCTTCAAGTCCCCCCACTCGCCGTCGGCCTGACACAGTGCCTGGTCACCGAGGACGAACGGTCAGCAGGGGTGTGGCACGCCGAGTGGCTGCTGCTGCGCGAGGCTCTGCGGCTCACGGGCGGCGCCGCGTGGACGGCCGCCGAACTAGCCGAAGGACTTACACCCCATCCGCATCGGATGCTCGAGAACCTGAGCCTTACCGGAAGTCAGATCGTGACCGAACGCCTGGCGGCCGTTCTCGCCCCCCGGCTCGGCAAGGCCCGCGCCAAACACCTGCTGGCCCAGGCATCGCTCACCGCCGACCAGGAGCAGCGCCCCCTGCTGGATGTCCTGAGCACCCTGCCGGAGGTAACCGCACACCACACCGGCAAGGACCTGGAGAACCTGCTCGACCCGACCCTCTACACGGGCGGCGCCAGCGCCCTCGTGGCCCGCGCGCTTGCCGCACCCGCGCCGTCCTCCCACACCCCTCAGGAGTTGTGATGTCACGCCGCCTGTTCACCTCGGAGTCCGTCACCGAGGGCCACCCCGACAAGATCGCCGACCAGGTCAGCGACGCGATCCTCGACGCACTGCTGCGTGAGGACCCCGCCTCCCGGGTGGCCGTCGAAACGCTGATCACCACAGGCCAGGTGCACATCGCCGGAGAGGTCACCTCCGCGGCCTACGTTCCGATCGCACAACTGGTGCGCGACACAATTCTCGGCATCGGTTACGACTCCTCCGCCAAGGGCTTTGACGGCGCTTCATGCGGTGTCTCGGTCTCCCTCGGCAGCCAGTCGCCCGACATCGCCCAAGGCGTCGACACCGCCTTCGAGTCCCGTGAACACGGCGACCACGATGAACTGGACCGACAGGGTGCCGGCGACCAGGGGCTGATGTTCGGCTACGCCACCGATGAAACACCGACCCTCATGCCGCTGCCGATCGAGCTGGCCCACCGCCTGTCGCGGCGCCTGTCTGCTGCTCGGCGCGACGGCTCCATCCCCTATCTCCGCCCCGACGGCAAAACCCAGGTCACCATCGAATACCAGGGCAGCCGACCGGTACGCCTGGACACGATCGTGGTCTCCTCCCAGCACGCGGCGGACATCGACATCGACATGCTCCTGACACCCGACATCCGTGAATACGTGGTCGAACAGGTCCTGGCACAGCTCGCCGACGACGGCATCAAGCTGGAGACGGACGACTACCGCCTGCTGGTCAACCCGACCGGCCGCTTTGAGATCGGCGGCCCGATGGGTGACGCCGGCCTCACCGGACGCAAGATCATCATCGACACGTACGGCGGTATGGCCCGCCACGGCGGCGGCGCTTTCTCCGGCAAGGACCCGTCCAAGGTCGACCGCTCCGCCGCGTACGCAATGCGCTGGGTCGCCAAGAACGTCGTCGCCGCAGGCCTCGCCTCCCGCTGCGAGGTCCAGGTCGCCTACGCCATCGGCAAGGCGCAGCCGGTCGGGCTCTTCGTCGAGACTTTCGGCACCGGCACCGTGGCTCAGCAACGGATCGAAAAGGCCATCGACGAGGTCTTCGACCTGCGTCCGGCTTCGATCATCCGCGATCTCGACCTGCTCCGGCCCATCTACGCCCAGACCGCCGCCTACGGCCACTTCGGCCGTGAACTGCCGGACTTCACCTGGGAACGCACCGACCGTGCCCAGCAGCTCAAGACCGCAGCCGGCATGTGACGACCCCACCCTCAAGGAGATCCAACGTGCGCATCGCCGTCACCGGCTCGATCGCCACCGACCACCTGGCGGTCTTCCCAGGCCGTTTCACCGACCTCCTGATCCCCGACCAGCTGGACCGCATCTCCCTGTCGTTCCTGGTCGACACGCTCGACGTGCGACGCGGCGGTGTTGCCGCCAACATCGCGGTGGGCCTTGCCCGCCTGTCGCTCACCCCCGTGCTGGTCGGGGCGGTGGGCAAGGACTTCTCCGAGTACGCCGCATGGCTGCACAACAACGGCGTGGATACACAGTCCGTGCACGTGAGCGAGACTCTGCACACCGCCCGGTTCATGTGCACGACGGACTCCGAGCACAACCAGATCGCTACCTTTTATGCCGGAGCCATGGCCGAGGCCAGGCACATTTCCCTGGCGGCCATCGCCGACCGCACTGGAACCCCCGATCTGGCTTTGATCGCCCCCGACGATCCCGAGGCCATGCTGCGCCACACCGAGGAATGCCGCGCGCTCGGCATTCCCTTCGCCGCAGACCCATCGCAGCAGTTGGCCCGACTTGACCGCGAGCAGACACGAGCGCTGGTCACCGGGGCCCGGTTCTTGTTCACCAACGAGTACGAGTCCGCGCTGCTCCTCGACCGCACCGGCTGGACCCGTCAGGACGTGCTCGACCGCATCGGAACCTGGATCTCCACCCAAGGAGCCGACGGCGTACACATCATGGAACGCACCGGAGAAGTCCGGCACATCCCTGCCCTGCCAGCACGGGAGCCGGTCGATCCGACCGGCGTCGGTGATGCATTGAGGGCTGGATTCCTCGCCGCCGCGGCCCGCCTACTGCCAGTGGAGCACTGTGTCCGAATGGGCTGTGCGATGGCCACACTGGTCCTTGAATCCGTCGGCACGCAGGAATACAAGATCGTGCCGGTCGAGCTGCTCCAGCGCATCGCTCGCACCTACGGCACCGGCACAAAAGCCGCCCTTGAACCGCTACTGGCAGACCTGCCGTGACTGCCGGGACACAGGAGTACTCACGTTCCGCCGCTGGGCACGCCGGAGCGCTGCGCCGACAGCTGGCAGCGGGAACGCGGACCTTCTCGTTCGAATTCTTCCCGCCCAGGACAGAGGCTGGGACTAGGACTCTGTGGCGGGCCATCCGGCGCGTCGAGGCACTCGCCCCGACCTTCGTCTCGGTCACCTACGGCGCGGGCGGAACCTCTCGGGACCGGACCGTCGAAGTCACCCAGCGCATCGCCGCCGAAACCCAGCTGCGCCCGGTGGCCCATCTGACGGCGGTGGGGCACTCGCTGAGCGAACTGCGCCATATCGTCGGCCAGTACGCCGACGCGGGCGTGCGGGACATCCTCGCGCTGCGAGGCGACCCTCCAGGCGACCCCCGCAGCCCCTGGCTACCCCACCCCGACGGCCTCACCTACGCTCACCAACTCGTCTCGCTGGTCAAGGAACTGGGTGACTTCGGTGTCGGAGTGGCGGCATTTCCCGAACGGCATCCGCGCTCACCGGACTGGGAAAGCGACATCCGGCACTTCATCGCCAAGTGCCGGGCAGGTGCCGACTTCGCGATCACCCAAATGTTCTTCGAAGTGGAGGACTACTTGCGACTCAGGGACCGAGTTGCCCGAGCCGGCTGCGACATCCCCATCGTCCCGGAGATCATGCCGGCCACCGATGTGAGACAGATCAGCCGCTTCGCCGAACTGTCCAACGCCGCCTTCCCCGCCCGGCTCGCCCAACGGCTCCAGGACGCCCGCGACAGGCCGACCGATGGACATCGCATCGGGGTCGAATACGCGACAGCCATGGCCGACCGCCTCCTGGACGAAGGGGCTCCTGGACTGCACTACATCACCCTGAACCGCTCAACGGCGACACTCGAGATCCACCAGAACGTACGTACCAGACTGGAGTAACCGGGGTGTATCGCCTCTCGTTGGATTCCCTGGCGGCCGTACCTCGACCGCTGTGACACCAGCGGGAGAGACAATTGACGGTACGTGAGAGCAGCGCAGCGGAAATCCTCGAAAGGTTCTACGCCGCCGAAGCCGTCTACGTCGAAGCAGGCGGCCCAGGACAAGCCAGTTTCGAGGAGATCGCTGACTGTCTGGACCCGGAGGTGACCCTCCACCAGGCGCCTGGACTCCCGTACGCGGGCATCTGGCGGGGTCCGGACGGAATCGAGCGGTTCCTGGCCGTCATGAGCGAGGCGTGGCGAATCATGGAGTTCCTGGGGCAGCGCTGCTTCGTGGACGGCCAGCACGTTGTCGTGACCAACCATGTTCGGTTCGTGGCCCGGGCGACGGGCCGCGAACTGGAGACTCGGATCGTCCAGGAGATGACCATCCGGGACGGGCGGATCTACGAGATCCGCCCCTTCTACTGGGACCCCGCCGCCGTGACTGCCGTGCTGGGACCTGCCTGAACAGGGAGCGGTTGACCGCCGATTCCGGGTGCTGCGATGGCGGCCGCGGGGTGCAGGCCGGACGAGCCGCGGCGATGACAGCCGATCAAGTGGGTGTCGACCATGCCGATGGCTTCCATCAAGGCGTACATGCCAGTGGGGCCCACGAAGACGAAACCGCGGGCCCGCAGGTGGTCGGCCAGAGCCTTGGAGGCCGAGTCCTTGGTGGGCACGTCGGCGACGGTGCGCGGGGCCGGAGTGGTGAGCGGTTTGCGCCCCCAGATGAGCTGGTCGAGACCGCCGACAGCGCGCAGAGCGAGGGTGGCACGGGCGTTGGTGCGGGCTGCTTCGATCTTCTTGCGGTTGCGGATGATGTCGGAGTTGCCGAGCAGACGCTGGATGTCGGTATCAGAGTAGGAGGCGACAGTCTCAGGGTCGAAGTCATCGAAGGCTGCGCGGAAGGCAGGACGCTTGGTGAGGATGGTGCGCCAGCTCAGGCCGGCCTGGAACGCCTCCAGGGTGATGCGCTCGAACAGGGCGCGCTCACCGCGGACGGGCATGCCCCATTCAGTGTCGTGATAGGCGCGCACCAGTTCGTGTTCCAGGGCCCAGGGGCAACAGGCGATCCCATCCTCACCCATCGTGGCTTCGGCCGTCTTCGCGTCCGGCTGCAGCCTGATGGGAGCCGTCATGGCGTCCTCTTTTCGGTGCTCGGCGGGGGGTGCCCGGCCAGTCCGGTGACCCGCATGGTGATGTTCAGCCGCCCGCCGTTCAGACCGGTGTCCGGGCCGCCGGTGCCGGGGTAGATCTTGGGGACACCGTGGTAGGCGTAGCGGGAAGGGCCGCCGAAGACGAACAGGTCACCGGACGACAGTTCGACATCGGTGTACGGCTTGGCCCGGGTCTCGGAGTTGCCGAAGCGGAAGACACAGGCGTCGCCGATACTCAGGGAGACGACCGGGGCAGAGGACTTCTCGTCCTTGTCTTGATGCATGCCGAGCTTGGCCTGCTCGTCGTAAAAGTTGATCAGCGCCGTGTCGGGCGTATAGCCGTCCCCGGCTGTGGGGTCCTCATAGGCGTCGGCGAGCGCGAGCCGTCCCAAGTCGACCATCCAGTCGGGAAATTCGGCGACGCGCCGTCCGTTCACGTCGCCTGCGAGGCGGGTGTACTGGTAGGGCTGCCAGTGCCAGCCGATGCACACCGTCTGTACGGACATGACGCCGCCGCGCGGCAGCTTGGTGTGCCTTATCGGTACCGGGCCTACGGCCCAAGCGCGGCACGCGTCGACGAGCTCACGCTGCTGGTCAGGGGCGAGCCAGCCCGGTACGTGCACGGCACCGGGCGCGACCTCGAGGCGGGGCCGGGGGATGAGCGCGCTCACCTGGCCTCCCCTTCGCCAGGCAAAAGCTCCGTGACCCAGCCGCGGTTGACGTGCCAGGTGCCGCCGCTGGCCGTTGCGCCCCGCAGACCATGCAGTGTGTGGACGCCTGCCAGCGTCGTGACGCGGGAATCGCCGAGGACGGCGAAGGCGTACGTGCGGTTCGGGTCCCAGTCGGTGCTGTGACGCAGACGGCGGGCCAGTTGAGCGAAGCCGAGGGGAGCGGCCGCGATGACCCATGCGTCAGGCGCCGGGTTGGTGAGGCGCTGGGCGGGCCGCAGCCACGAAGCCGCCTGTTCGGGCCAGTCCACCATGGCAAGGACGTCCTTGCCGGCCGTCTTCCACGCGGCGGCGAACGCTTCAGCTGCTGCGCGGGAGGCGGCGTCGCGGCTGTGGCCGATGGCGATGGACTGGATGCGTGAGCGCGGCTCGCCGAGCAGGGCGAACAGCGTGAAGAGTTCCTCCTCGGTGTGCGCGGCTGGGACGGGCAGCTCGCCGAGCGTGGAGAGGTCGGCGGGTTGAATCAGCGGTGAGAGGGACTCGTCCCCGCCGGAGAGAGGGCTCATGACGTGCTCTTCTGACGCTGAGGGGTTTTCCACTGCTCGTACCCGGTAGGCAGGCACACCGCGCACGGCCGGTATCCGGCAGTGATGGCGGTCGCTTCGTCGGCGAAGAAGACCCGGTACCGCACGTAGGGGCCACGTGCTATCGCCCGCAGCGCAGACGGGCAGTCCAGGCGCCCGTAGAGCTTTCCGCGCCAGTGCCCGCCGAGTGTGCCTGGCGTGCTGCTCTGGTACAGCTCGTTGTCCGGGCCGCGCAGCGTGTATGTGCGCTGCTTTGTCTCGTCGCCGGTCGTCCAGTGGCTGTTCTGTGCGGTCATGCCGGTGGTCATTTGGCGTCGTGGAACACGAGGCCGAGACTGCGGCGCAGGCCAGAGCGGACGGTGCTCACCCCATGCCGCATGGGCGCCGTGGACCAGCCGCGCTTGGAGGCGACCGGTCGGTCGCGGGTGGTGAAGATCAGTCCGTGGCCCTTGAGCAGGATGGTGGACGATCCCCGGGACTGAGCGCGGGGGCGCTGCTCGGTCATGATGAACTCGCCGCCGCTGTAGTCGACTCCCGGTGCATCTAGGCCGATGACGACCTGGAGGGGGAACAGCACGTCACCGAACACGTCCCGGTGCAGGGCATTCCAGTCACCGGGACCGTAACGCAGCAGGATCTGGGCGGACTTGGCCTGCCCGGCCTCATGGCAGTACGTCAGCCATTCGTCCAGTGTGTCCGGCCAGGGAGAGGGCTGGTTCAGTTTCGCGGCCCAGTCGCGGGCGATGGGCAGCAGGTGCGGGTAGAGCGCCTCACGCAACTCACGTACCGGTCCAGGGAGTTCGTGGGTGAAGTAGCGGTACTGGCCGGAGCCGAAGCGGTGGCGGGCCATGTCGACGGTGGTGCGGAACCGCTCTGCCTCGTCGTACAGGTCGGCGATCGCGGTGCACTCTTCCGCGGTGAGCAGCTGTCCGGTCAGCGCGCTGCCGTATTCGTTGACCTCGTCGGTGAGCGCGTCCCAGTCCGCCGCGTCGACCCGCTCGGCGAGATGGATGGTGTTAATCAAGGTGCCCTCCCAGGCGGTGCAAGTCGAAGGGGTCGCCTAGGCCTGCGGGGCCCTGCGACCGGTTCGGGCCGGGCGTGCGGCTTGGCGGGCGTCCTCGAGGCTGAGCAGCTTCTGCTTGCGCTCCAGGCCGGCGGCGTAGTCGCTCAGCGCGCCGCTGGTGACCAACAGGGGCGCTCCACCAGCAGCGGGTTTTGCCCGACAGTCGGTGAGTTCACCGGCGAAGTAGGCGGTCGGCTGCCGCTTGATCCCAGTAGACGCGTGCGGGTCACACATCCAGTCGTCTCGCACGCCGGCCGGCCACGACGCCCGGTCATGGACAGGGAGGCCATCGCGTTGGCGCGCCAGTCGCGGACTGCGACGCCTCGCGCGCCACCAGGAGTTCGCCAGCGGGCTGAGGAACGTCGCGTAGAGGGTGGTCATGGAACTTCTCCCTTCACCCGCAATGCTGCGATTGCACCGCGACATGTGCTGGCGATATTCGGACATCACGTTGTGGGGACAGCGGCTAGGCCTTCCACAGGTGGTGCATCGCGTACGTACGCCACGGCCGCCACGCCTCGGCATCCTCCAGCGAAACTCCGGCGCGCCGTGCCCCGGCCTGGATGGCGACGTCCCCTTCAAGTAGGACGTCCGGGTCCCCCAGGGCCCGCATCCGGATGTAGCCAGCTGTCCACGGGCCGATACCGCGCAGGGAGAGGAGTTCCTTCTCGGCCAGATCACGCTCGGCGCCGGGGTCCAGACAGACCGTGCCATCGGCTAGCGCCGCACTCAGCGTGCGCAGGGTCTGCCGACGGGAGTCGGGCATGCCGATCTGACCAAGTGATGCCTCAGAGAGGTCGGTGGCCTGAGGGAAGAGGTGGGTGAGGTTCCCGCTAGGCGCCTGGAGCGGCTGCCCATGGGCGGCGACCAAGGCGCTGCCGAGCTTCTGGCCGGCCGCCACCGACACCTGCTGACCCAGCACCGCGCGTATCGCCAGCTCGTCCCCATCGGCGGCCCCCGGCGCCCGCAAGCCCGGCCGCTGCGCGACCAGTCCTGCTAAGCACGGGTCGGCGGACAATAGTTCGGTCACCGCGTACGGGTCGGCGTCCAGGTCGAACAGCTGCCGCATCCGCTGCGTCGCGGTCGTCAGGTCACGCAGCTCACTCAGGTGCAGATGGCACTCCAGCCAGCCACCTGGCCCGGTGGCCTCGCTGATCTCGGCGATGCCGTAACCCTTGGGCAGGCGCAGGGTGCGCCGGTAGATGCGCTTTCCGCGCGTGCCGGAGATCTCCTCGATGCCGGTGATGGCCCGCCTTTCCAGGTACTCGAAGACCTGCTCGGTGTCGTACGCACCGCGGTAGGCGAGGCGGAGCGGGATCGCGCCCGAGGCGCTGTCGACCGCCGAGCCCACCGACCCGAAGCGGGAGGTGCGGCCCGGACGAGCGAGGCGCAGCTCCGTGGGGGTGGCGTCGTAAATCACGCGAATCGTCTCATTGAATTGCCGCACGCTGGCGAAGCCGGCCGCGAACGCGATCTCTGCCACCCGCATGCTGGTGGTCTGCAGCAGTATCCGGGCGGTGCGCCCGCGCTGGGCCCGTGCCAGGGCGATCGGGCCCGCCCCCAACTCGGCGTTCAGCTGTCGCTGCACCTGCCGGGCGCTGTAGCCCAGCCGAGCGGCCAGCCCCGCCACACCTTCCCGGTCGACCACGCCGTCACCGATCAGCCGCATCGCACGGCCGACCATGTCGGCGCGCGCGTTCCACTGCGGGGAACCGGGTGCCGCGTCTGGCCTGCAGCGGCGGCAGGCCCGGAAGCCCGAGCCCTGGGCCGCGGCCGCAGTGGAGAAGAACCGGACGTTTTGTCGTTTGGGAGTGATCGCGGGACAGCTCGGGCGGCAGTAGATTCCCGTCGTCACCACGGCGAAGAAGAAACTGCCATCGAACCGGGCATCCCGGCTGCAGACTGCTTCGTACTTGCTGTCTTCACTCAACACATTTCCACCATGCGGCCAGCCCACGCGACGTACTCGTGAGAAAGGGTCATCGCATTCCCGGGATATGCCGCCGCGGACTCAGCGTCGCCGGCCTCGGTGGCAAGGGCGCTGTTGAAGCGGGCTTGCAGGAAGATGAGCACACCGGAGGCGACGGCGAGCGCCATCCACAGGAGATACATGAGGTTTTCCCATCGACTCGGCGATGCCCGCAGGGGCAAGACAGCCCAGGCACGGGCGTTATCGGGCGTTGTGGAAGATGATGCCGAGCGTGTTGCGCTGACCGGCGGTCACCGCGCTCGTGCCGTGCCGCATGGGGTGACGGCGGTAGCCGTTCTTGCCTTCCACCGGCCGGTGCCGGACCGGGAAGATCATGCCCTGCCCGAGCGTCGGCTTGACGACGAGCGCCTTGGACTGAGAACGCGGGCGCTGCTCGACGAAGACGTTCTCCCCGCCAGTGAAGTCCTCGCCGGGCTGATTGAGCATGATGGCGATCTGCAGCGGGAAGACAAGGTCGCCGTAGATGTCCTGGTGCAGGCAGGCGTAGTCGCCCTCGGCGTAGTTGAGGATTAGCGGGGTGGGCCGGTGCTGCCCGTTAGCTGCGCACTCCTCGGTCAGCTCATCCAGAGTGGTGGGAAAGGTGCGCTCACCCAGCATCGGGCCCCACTGGTTGGCGATCCACGCCATAGGCGGGTAAAGCTGCTCCCGCAGTGTCTGGACCAGCTCCGGCAGCGGGTTGGCGTAGTACTTATAGGTGCCGCGGCCGAAGTTGTACCGCTCCATCACCACGGTCGAGCGGAACCTCGCCGCCCCGTCGAAGGTGTCGATGAGCTCCTGGCATTGTGCGCGTGAGAGCAGCGGCGGAGTCACGGCGACACCGTTTTCGTTCAACTCCTCATACAGAGTCGGCCAGTCCAACCTGGCGAGCGCGGGCAGGTCCTCGTCGTACGGGATCTCCGGTGCGACCCCGAGAGCAGAAGGGTCACGAAACAGCGGGGCGGGTCGGTACATGGTTTATTTCCTTGTGTTGACGCAGCCTGTACAGGGCGAGGTCAAGCGTCGGCGGAAACGTCGAACTCGGGTGCGGGCTGCTTGACCAGGTCATCGAGAGAACCGCTTGTCAGTGCGGGTGCCGGTGCCAGCGAGCGATGTTCTCCCTGAGTTGCCTGATACCACCCCGCCAGGGATCGGCTGGATCGCCGAGGAGCGGTGCAGCAGCCGCGCCATCGGCAACTGAGTGCCCCTGTGCTCTCAGTGTTGACGGTGAGGTCGCCGCTGAGCTGGACGTCGCCCAAGACGGCGATGGGTGTCTCGAGGGGAACATCACGGTACTCCTGAGCTGAACTTGGCTGTGTCGGCAGTGGCCGCGGCACGGTGTCTTGCGCGGTGAACCCGTCGCGTCGGGTACGGGGCCCACGCTGCTGGGTCCGGTGTCGGAATCCCGCGCAGACCATTCAGTGATCAATGGTGAGGTGCCTCGAGCGGGGAAGCTGGCGCTATTCGGACGTCACGTTCTCGTAGTTGCTTTGTGCCGGAGGCAGGGCTCAGTGGCCGCCTCAGCCAATGCCATTCACTCAGACCGTCCGTCCGCAACCCGAAGGGCTATGCGCACCCCGACCATCGGGGCACGGCAGACCATCGTGCCGCTGCCGCTGCCGCTGCCGGTATGGGCGGTGAAGTGCGGTGGCAGCCGCCCATCCGGGACAGCGAGTGTTCGACCACCCAGCTTCCGGGCCTCAACTTTGCAGAGCAGCTCAAGATCACCCTTGCCACCATTTCGCCCACTCCCCGCACGAACTGCGGGCGGCCACCGACCTGCAGGCTTGCTGCGCGTCGTGTGCCGGCCATGCCGCGTCGACCAACTGGAGGAGGGCTCGGCTGGGCAGCCGGACCCCGACGACCCGCGGCGGCAGGTCTCGGATCCGGTCCTCGCTTGTCGCGCGCGGTGAAGCTATCCAGGCCCGGTCAGACGCGACAACCCCTTTTCTCCAGGGCTCACCGCGTGGCCTCCCACGGGCATCCTTGATCACTACGAACTGGTAACAAGGGACAACCGTAAGGGGAGTTGGCGTGGTCTAATCTGCCATGAAGATCTCTTTCCTGCTCCACAACGCCTACGGGATCGGAGGCACGATCGCCACCACCTTCAACTTGGCCCAGGCGCTGGCCGAGCGGCACGAGGTGGAGATCATCTCGGTGCTGCGGCACCGGGAGGACCCCAACTTCACCCTGGACCCGCGGGTGGGCCTGCGGCCCCTGGTGGATCTCAGGCAGGAGAAGGAGCATCCCTTACATCTGAGACCGGCACGGGTCTTTCCCCGAGCCGAGTACCGGTACGGGCAGTACAGCGAGTTGACCGACCAGCGGATCGGCGAATGCCTCACGGCGATCGACAGTGATGTGGTGATCGGGACCCGGCCGGGGCTCAACGTGCACCTCGCGCTCCAGGCTCCGAGCCACGTGGGACGCGTCGGACAGGAACACCTCACCCTGGACAACCATCCGCCCCGGCTGCGCAACGCGCTGCGCCGGGCCTACCGCCGACTCGACGTGGTCACCACGGTGACCGAGGCGGACGCCGCCTCCTACCGGCTCAAGATGAGTTTGCCCGGTGTCCGGGTCGAGTCACTGCCCAACAGCGTGCCGGATCCCGTGCTGCCTGCAGCGGACGGCACCGCGAAGGTGGTCGTCGCGGCCGGCCGGCTGGTCCCGGTGAAACGATACGACCTGCTCATACAGGCCTTCGCCCTGGTGGCGGCCGAACACCCGGACTGGCAGTTGCGCATCTACGGCAAGGGCGAGGAGCACGCTCGGCTGCGGCAGCTCATCGCGGACCTGGGGTTGTGGAACAACGTTTTCCTGATGGGTGCCGCGGCCCCCATGGAAGCGGAGTGGGTGAAGGGCTCGATCGGGGCGGCCGCCTCCAATTTCGAGCCGTTCGGCATGACGATCGTCGAGGCGATGCGCTGCGGCCTGCCGGTGGTGAGCACCGACTGCCCCTACGGCCCCGGGGAGATCATCCAGGACGGGGCCGACGGCCGGCTCGTGCCCGTGGGCGACCGCGACGCGCTGGGCGCCGCCCTCCTGGAACTGGTCAGTGACGACGAACGACGCCGTCGTATGGGCCGGGCGGCCCTGGAGAACGCGCGGCGGTTCGCTCCCGGACCCGTGGTCCAGCACGCCGAGCGTCTTCTCGCCGAGGCGGTCTCGGCGAGAAGGACGGGGGGAGCGACCGTACGAGAACGCGTTCGCGCACGCCGTGTCCTGGCCAGCCAGGGCTTCGCCGTCCGCGACGCCGCGTACTCCGCGGCCGGTGGCGCGCTGCGCATGGTAAGGAGGGGACAGCAGTGAGTACGGAGCAACAGGGCGTGCCTCCACGCGTCGCCTGCGTGGTCGACGCGGACGGACACATCACTTTCGACCTGAAGCCGGTCTCGGCCGAAGGCCGCCAACTGCTGCTGCGGTGGCGCCCCAAGAAGGGACAGCCCGAGGAGGCGCTGCACGTCCTCAACCTGGAGCCCGCCGACGACGGTCACCACCAAGCCGTCCTCGGTTCGCAGCCCGTCCTCACCGAGGGCCGGTGGGACGTGTACCTGCTCCGTGGACCGGGCTCCCAGCGGGAGCGACTGCGCCCGGGCCCGCGCGACACCCGGGCCCTCGTCGACGGACACCTCCGCAACCGGCCGACGCCACTGGCCGTCCGGGTCCCCTACGTCACCAAGGACGGCTATCTCGCCGTACGGGCCTGGCTGCGACCCGCCCACGCGGAGGTCGCCGGCATCGACCTGACGGACCGTTCGATGACGGTCGGCGCACGGCTGCACGGCCCTTCGCTGCAGGAGGGAGCCGTCGTGCGCCTGCGGCTGCGGGGCGGCAGCGGCACCGAACGCATCGTGGAGCCACAGGCCGCACCGGACGGCCGGAGCTTCTCCTTCACGGTCGGCTTCGAGGAGTTGGCCACCGGAGCGGGTGGCGGGAACGGCGTCTGGGACGTCTCCGTCCGGCCCGCGCCGAAAGCCCCGGCCATCCGCCTCGCCCGTCTTCTGGACGACGTAGCGGACCGTAAGGAGGTGTTCGTCTACCCGAAGACCATGGTCGGCGACGCCGCCCTGCGCCCCTACTACACGGTCGACAACGAGCTCTCCGTGGAGCTGACCTAGGAGCGCGGTGTCATGACGCCGTGACCCGATGGATCACGGCGTCATGTCGACCGATGATCGCGGCGAGGGGTGAGGGCTGTTCAGGGAGGGGCCGCTGTCCCTCCCTGGCCGAAACGCCCACGCCATCGTCGGCTCCATCACGCAGCGGAAGAGCCGGCGGACGGGAGGTGTGCACAGGGCGGTCACGACCGTACCCGCGACGAGGGTGACGGTGATCTCGCCGAGCGGCCGGTGGGTCCATTCGAGGTGGGACCAGTGCCAGTGGTTGGCGGCCTGGATGAAGAAACCGTGCAGCAGATAGCCGTACAGCGTGCCCGCGCCGAGCGCGGTGAACCACGTCCGGCGTCCGGGCACCCAGGCGAGGAAACAGGCGACCAGAGTCAGCGAGCAGCCGAAGAGCGCAAGCGTCATGACGGGCCCGTACCACGCGGGGACGCCGAGTTCCTCGGCGCCGCGGCGGTGGAAGAACCAGGCGTAGTTCATCCGCGGAACCGCCCAGTACGCCATGGCGAGAGCGCACGCGAAGACCGGCACGGCCAGGACGCGCGCCGCACGACGCCGAACCAGGCGGAAGTGTTCCGGCTTCAGGCACAGGCCGAGCACGAAGTAGGGCAGGAACTGCAGGGTGCGCTGCAGGTCCAGGTCGTCGCCGAGGGACGGTGCGAGTGTCGCCAGCGCCGCGACACCGAGCGCGAGCGGCAGCGGACGGCGCACGCTCTTCCACAGGGGGGTGGTCAGCCGCCAGATGAACAGCGCCGCCAGGAACCAGGTCAGATACAGGGGATCCAGAAGACTGACCGGGCGGTCCGGGACGTTGTCGGTCCACCGCGTGAAGAGGGTGTACGCCGTCTCGAACACCACGTAGGGGACGACCACACCGGTGACCAGCCGCTTGATCTTCTCCGGGCTCGCGTCGAAGCCGCGCGAGAAGTACCCGGAGATGACGATGAACGCCGGCATGTGGAAGGCGTAGACGAGCATGTAGAGCGCGGTGACGGTACGGCTGCCGGAGCGCAGCGGCTCCCAGGCGTGGCCCATCGCCACCAGCACGATCGCCAGGTACTTGGCGTTGTCGAAGAGGGCGTCGCGCTGCTTGGTCCGGGTGGGCGTGGGCGGGGCAGGGGCCGGCGCCCCGATCACGGTCACATGGCTGTGCGCAGCCTGCGTGGTGTCGCTCACCGGGCCCCCCGCATGCCTTGGGGGGAACGCGCACAGAGCAAAACGCGTCTTACGGAAGTCACGGCTGTGGCGTTCGAGCAGGGCATCCCAGCCGCCTCACCGCTTCCGGGCGACGTGAAACCGTGATGCGCGTCACTAACTGCGACCACAGTGTCCAGGCCGGTGACGCCCTCGCGTGCCTGGGGGCCGGCCGATCCCGGGGGTTCAGCCGTGCAGCAGGGCGCGTCCGAGCCAGTCGGACCGGTCGCGGACGCCGGGAAGCGCGAAGAAGTACCCGCCGCCGGTGGGAGTGATGTAGTCGACCAGCGGCTCGTCGACGAGTCGCCGCTGGGTGGCCTCGAACTGGCGGACCACGTCCTGCTGGTAGCAGCAGAACACCAGACCCATGTCGAGGTTGCCGACCTGGTCGATGCCGCGGTCGTAGTTGTAGCCGCGGCGCAGGATGCGCGAGGAGTCCGTTGTGGCGGTGCGCGGGTTGGCGAGCCGGATGTGCGCGTCGAGCGGGATCGCCTGGCCGTGCGGGTCCTTGGCGTAGTGGGGGGTGTCGGTCTCCCGCCCGCCGTCGAGCGGGGCGCCGCTGTCCCGGCGCCGGCCGATCATCTGCTCCTGCTCGGTGAGGGAGACCCGGTCCCAGAACTCGACGCGCATGCGGATGATCCGGATCACCTGGTAGCTGCCGCCGACCGCCCAGGACGGCTCACCGTCGGCTCCGGTGACCCAGACGAGTTTGTTCATCTCGCGGGCGGAGGCGGTGTCGGGGTTGACGATGCCGTCCTTGAAACCGAGGAGGTTGCGCTGTGCGCCGGAAGGGCGGGAGGGGTTCTGGAAGCCGTCGACGCGCCACTTGGCCTGCATGGCTCCGCGGGTGTGCCGGGCGATGTCGCGCAGGGCGTGCAGCACGGTGTCGGAGTGGTTCGCGCAGATCTGGAGGGACAGGTCGCCGTGGCACTCGGCCGCGTCCAGGTCGTCGTTGGGGAAGGTGCGCATCGGTGTGAGGTGTCGGGGCCTGGCGGAGGTGAGGCCGTAGCGGTCGTCGAAGAGCGAGGAGCCCACGCCGACGGTGACGGTCAGGTCGTCGGCGGGGACGTCCGGGCCGAGGATGCCGCTGTCCGACGGCGGGGCGCCCACGCCCAGGTCCTCGGGGGTGCCGCCGGTGGTCAGGAACCGGGCCCGGGCGGTGAGGGTGCGCAGCAGGTCGGTGAGTTCGGCGCGGTTGTCGGCGATGACGTCGAAGGAGACGAAAGCGGCGGCGGTCGGTTGAGGGGTGGTGATCCCCGCCTGGTGGGCGCCGTGGAAGGGCACCCTCCGGCCGGCCGTGGTGGCGCCCTCCGCGGCTGTGGCCCGCCCGCCGGTGAGCTGTGCCCCGGCCAGTCCGGCCCCGGCCAGTGCCGCGCCGGCCGCGCCGATGCCGAGGGCGCTCCTGACGAACGTACGACGGCCCGCGGGGCAGGCACCCCCGTGACCTGATTCCGGGCCCGGCTGCTGGGGCGTCATGGGATGGTCCTTTCCTGGCATGCGGTGGTGAAGGCAGTGGTAGGCGCAAGGGTGTTCAGGCCGCCCTGCGGATCTCCAACAGGTCGGGCACCGGGGCGAGTTCCTCCAGCAGCCGGCCCATGGTGCCGTCGAGCCGTCGGCGGGTGTCGGCGGGGATTTCGCCGACCGGCGTCCAACTCCCGTCCTCGCGGCGGGCGGAGAGTACGAGCTGTTCGGTGCGTCGCAGCCAACTGCTCACCGTGGGGGCGACCTTGGGGTCGCGTTCGTCGATCAGTGGGCGCAGCAGGCCGAGCAGTTCCCGGGTGCCGGCGATGTCGGCCTCGGCGGTCGCCAGTCCGGTGCCGCTGCCGTAGTCGGTGGCGCCGGTCAGCTCGTGCTGGAGAGTGCCCTCGAGGATCTCGTGGGTCCGCAGGGGCAGATCGGCCGCGTCGAAGTCCTGGCGGGGGAAGTCCTTCCGCAGGGCGGCGACGTCGGCGGTGAGCCGCCCGGCGGCCGGGGCGAGCGAGGCGGCCGACTCGCCGTGCCACAGCCCGTACTCGACTCGGTGGAAACCGGTGAAGCCGGGGTCCTTCACCCCGTCGGGCCGTCCGGCTGTCGTCCCGTCGATCCGTGCGTCGAAGGTGCCGAACGTGCCGTAGGCGGCGCCGAGCGAGGCGTACTGGTCATGTGCGGGCAGCCAGTCGTGACGGGCCCGGTCGAGCCGGCCGGACTCGATGTCGCCCTGCAGGGTCCGGGTCCTGGTCAGCAGGACGGCCAGACCTCGTTGTACGTAGGCGCGATAGGCGGCGAGCGGTGCGGCGAGATCCTTCTCGGTGACGGGCAGTACGGCTTTCACCGTGCCGCCGCCGGTGACCTGGACCGCGGCGGAGGTGACCGCGTCACCGCTCGCCGGCACGCAGCGCCAGGCGTAACTCCCGCCACCGATCGTGGCGATCAGCGCGCGGGTCGTGCCGGGTGCGATGCCCTCCGCCTCGCCGTAGACGGCCGCCGTGGCCGGGTCGATCAGATACGCCTCGACGGTGATGCTGCCGTTGTTGCGCACCTGGAAGGTCTGCCGTCCGCGCTGGGGGGCGGTGAATCCCCCGCCGCAGTGGGTGGGGGAGACGGTGATGGTGGCGGCGGAGGCGGGCTTCGCGTCGCCGACGGCCACCAGGACGCCCGCAAGGAGGGAGGGGACGGTGAGCGCGGTCACCGGCAGAACCCACCGGGGCCGGCGTCGCCCGGGGGTGACGGCGGGAGGTGGGGCGGCCGGTTCGGCGACGGGCGCGGAGGCAGGCGCTGCCGGTACGGGAGGCGTGGCGACGGGCGCGTCCACGCCGCGCACCCCCCGGACGAACAGCGCCATCACGACGGCGAGGTACGTGCCGTAGGCCGTGACCTGCAGCCATGTCATCTGCGGCGTCAGATTGAGGGTGCCGCTGAGCAAGGTGGCGTACCAGGAGCTGGAATCGACGCTTCCCGACAGGTCGACGGCGTACGCCGCGGCCCCCGGCAGCACACCGCCCTCCTGCAGATCGCGCAGCCCGTAGCCGAGCACCCCGGACGCGATCACGATCAGCGCGACACCGGTGAGGGTGAAGAACCGGGTCAGGTTGAGGTGCAGGACCCTCCGGTACAGCCCCCAGCAGACGGCGGTGGCCATCAGCAGGCCCGCTCCCGCACCGACGAGCGGCCCGGCGGACTCGCCGGCCGCCTGGCCCGTGGTCCACAGGAACAGGGCGGTCTCCAGCCCCTCGCGCCCGACGGCGAGGAACGAGGTGACGACCAGCACGCCCGAGCCCATGCCCAGGGCCGCGGTGACCTTCTCCTTGATCTCGCCGGAGAAGCTCCGCGCCGACCGGCGCATCCAGAACACCATGGCGGTGACGAAGGCGACCGCGACCAGGCTGAGCGCACCGCCGAACGCCTCCTGGGCCTGCCCGGACAGGCCGGCCGAGGTGAACGTCAGCACCGCGCCGAACCCCATCGACACCCCGACCGCGGCGAACACCCCGGTCCACACGAGCGGCAGCCGGGAGCGGTGCCCGGAGCGGACGAGGGTGGCCACCAGAACCGAAACGATCAGGCCGGCTTCCAGGCCCTCACGCAGGCCGATCAGGAAGCTCGGGAGCGCGTTGTCCCACACCGGGGGAACTCCTCTCGGGCACGACCCGGTCGCAGTCCGGCCAGGGCGAGCTGAGTGTAGGCAAACCTAACTAGCCATGACGATCATCCCGGGGAGGCATCTCGCGGCACTCAGGGCCCTGTGGTGAGGCAAGTGAACTGCGCTGCAAGGGAGTTGGGGGAGGAGTAAGAGTCCGGTAGGAAGCCGGGGCACATCACGTACAACGGGACATTTCGGCGGATGGGCGGGATCGTGATGCGGGTTCAGGCCTGCAGCGGGTTGGTGCGTGTCGCCGCCATCAGGTACCAGGCGGTGGCGCCCGTGTGCCGGTAGGGGTAGTAGCCGAACCCGAAACCGGTGTCGAGCGGGCTGCTCGCCGAAACCACTCCGGAGCCCTGGGCGACCGCCTTGCCTCCGATGGTCTGGCCGCCGCCCAGCAGTTCCTGGGCCGCCTCGATGGAGGCGATCAGCCGTCGGGCGCGCGCCTCGTCTCCGGGGGCGTGCCGGTTCCGCAGGGCGAGTGCGAGGTGGGCCGTTCCCTCGAACCAGACGCCGTTGCGGTTCGGTTTGGGCTGGCCCGCGGCGATCGGGGCGTCCTCGTTCGCCAGGAGACTGGCGGAGCTGAAGGTGACCCCTTCGTAGGACTGGCCCGCGGGTACGGAGCTGTTGGGCCGGTCGGCGGTGTCCAGGACGGCCAGCCGGCTCGCGGTCCAGTCCAGCGACCGGGCGTGGGCGGGGGAGGAGAGGGCGAGCTGGGTCCAGGTCTGGGTGTCCTCCGGAACCGGGGACTTGTTGATCGTCACGCCGTCGTTGGTGCCGGTATAGAAGAAGCCCTCGGACGGTTCCCACATCTTCCTGACGAAGGCTTCGGCACGCGCACGCCGCTCCAGCCACACCCGGTTCCCGGTGAGCCGGGCGAGCTGTCCGAACAGGCCGATCAGGTCGGTGTTGTGCTCGGTCGAGGTGAAGGGCAGTTTCTCGTCGGCGCCGTTGACCCCGAACTTGTAGCCGCCGAGGGGTTCGTCGGTACGGCCGACGCGCTCGATCCACTCACCGATGCGCACCGCACCCGTGAGGAAGCGGCGCTTTCCGGTCCGGCGGGCGAGCGCGCCGAGCGCGATGCCGGCCCAGGCCATGTCACCCACGGCGGTGCCGGTGAAGCCGAACTGGGTGCCGACGTTGGCCGTGCCGTCCGCTCGGACGAAGCCGTCCGGCTGCGGGGAACCGTCGTAGAAGGTGTACGGCCCGACGTTGTACGCCTGACGCAGTCTGCCGTCGTCGTACGCCGGGTCGTGGGCCTGGGCGTAGAGCAGTGCGTCGCCGAGGGCCACGGCCCTGGAGCGGCCGTCCGTGGTGCGGGAGGCGAGGTGGGCCAGGATCGTGAGCGCGTTGTCGTAGGTGAACGCCGTGCTGAACAGGCCCGCCTGGTCGGTGTAGCTCTGTGCCAGCCTCAGGGTGCCGTGATCCGGATAGCCGTCCATGGCGGCGGCGAGGAAGGCGCGGGCCCGGCGCTGCGCGGAGCCGCCGCTGTCGGACGAGCGCTCCGCCGCCTGGGCCGCGCCGGAGCCGGCCGCGGTGAGGACCGCGGCGCCGACACCGAGTCCGGTCCCGATGAGCGCACGGCGGCTGAGTCCCGGGCGTTGACTGCCGGTCATTGGTCTCCTCAAAGGTGTGGGACGCGGTGCTGGACAGGGGGCATGGCAGCTTTTGAGAGCGCTCTCAAGCGTGCGGGCTCATTGTGCTGTCGCGGCACATTGTGGTCAACGTATGTGACAGCGAAGCCCGTTGGGGTGGGACGGGGTGTGCGGCCTCGCACGGAACGCCCCGGGGTGACGGTGCCGCTTCCCATACGGAGAGGCATGGCCCTCTACGACACGCTGGGTGCCACGTACGAGCGGAGCCGGCGGCCGGATCCGCGGATCACCGCGCGGATCCACGCCGCGCTCGGGAACACCGCGCACGTGATCAACGTCGGAGCGGGCACCGGCTCCTGTGACCTCGACGGAGTGCGCGGCTCCCCGCGTACGGTCCTCGCGGTCGAGCCCAGCCAGGTCATGGTCGCCCAGCCTCCACCCGGTGCCGCGCCCGCCGTACGCGCGGTCGCCGACCGCCTGCCGCCGCGCGATCACGCCGCCGACGCCGTCATGGCGCTGTTGACCGTCCACCACTGGACCGACCTGGAAGCGGGAACCGCCGAACTCCGCCGGGTCACCCGGTACCGCATCGTCATCCTGACCTGGGGCCAGCAGGTCTTCCGTGAACGGTTCAGGCTCGCGGGCGACCACCTCCCGCAGGCCGCCGCCGTCGACGACACCCGCGCCGTCCCGGTCGACCGGCCGGCCGGCCTGCTCGGTGGAGCGGCCAGGAGCCGGTGCCCGTCCCGCACGACTGCGCGGACGGGTTCGGCGCGGCGTGCTGGCGGCGGCCCGGCGCCTGTCTCGACCCGCACGTACGCGACGGGATCTCCACTGTTCGCCCCGACCGCGGCAGACGCCCTCGCACCCGGCTTGGCGGCCCTCGCCGACGGCCTGGCCACGGGCCGCCGGCCCCACGACCACGCCGGCCTGCTCGCACGGGCACGGGAGGCCGTCGACGTCGCTGCCGACTCCTCATGGCGGACAGCTGACCCGCCTCACGGAGCCGGAAAGGGTGATCACACGGGGAACCGGTCCCAGCCCCGGTCAGCGGTCAGGCGGTCAGGCGGTCCGCCGGGCTCGCCGGGCGTCCGTCGGTGCGTCGGCGGACGCCCTCAGCTTCCGGCCACGGCGGGTCGGGCCCCAGGGCTTGAGGATCGAGATCACGGTCATGAAGAGGTAGGCGGACAGCGAGACGACCGGCCCGAACAGGACGTCGCCGGCGTCGGGCAGTGGCTGTCCCGCGGCGACGGCGGCGACCGCCGCGTTCACCCCGGGGCGCAGTGCGAGGACCGTGGCGGTGGTCGTGGCCAGAGTGAGCCAGAACTTCGTGTAGACCCACCGGTGCCGCGCCAGTCCCCACGGGGTGCCCAGAGAGAGCAGCAGGCCGCTGAGGAGGGTGAGGAACGAGAGGGGGAGCAGGAGCCAGTCGGCGAAGAGCTTCATGGCTCTGACGGAGGCCTCCACGGTCACCGCGGAGCCGGTGGTGTTCGCGGTGACCCCGAGTGCGAGCAGTCCGAGCGTGAGCCCGAGCCAGCCCGCGGAGGCGGCAACATGGACGACGAGGCAGGCCCGGCGTGCGGGGCGGCTGAGTTTCACCCGAACCACAGTGCCGGGCGGCGGCGACGAGGACGTCTTGCAGCGGGAGTAACCCCGCGTACTCGCCTGGGCGTACACGGCGAGAGGTATCCGATCCCCGGGGCCCGTGCCGACGTCCGTGGCCGTGCCGCCAGCCGACCTCATCCCAATGGGTCAAAATAGGGTTTTACGCCCCAAGGGCCGCTAACCTTCCGGAGTGGTCAATGTCCCGCAACCGCTCGACCGACGACCCAGACGCGCTGCTGGCCAGGCTCGGGGCGCTGACCGCTCAGGCGCGTGAGCGAGCCGAGCTCCAGCGTTCCCTGGTCGAACTGGCCGTCGCCCTGCAACGCGGAATGCTGCCCGGAGACCTGCCCGCCGCTCCCGGCTTCCACCTGGCCGTCCAGTACTCGCCCGCCTTCCACGGTCTCAACGTGGGGGGCGACTGGTACGACGCCTTCGGCATGCCCGACGGGTGCATCGGACTCTCCATCGGCGACGTGCAGGGCCACAACATCGAGGCCGCCGCGTTCATGGGGCAGGTCCGGGTCGGACTGCGCGCGCTCGCCTCGGTCACGAGCGAGCCGGGCGAACTCCTCTCCCGAACGAACGACCTGCTTCTGTCCCTCGGCACCGACCTGTTCGCGACCTGCACCTTCATGCGGCTCGATCCGTCCACCGGCGTGCTGGAGAGCGCCCGGGCCGGACACGTCCCCTGCGTCTGGGCCACCGCCGACGGCAAGTCCGGCATCGCCGAGGACGAAGGGGGACCGCCCCTGGGTGTCCAGCAGGGACAGGAGTACCCGGTGACCCGCTACCGGCTCACCACGGGCGGAGTGTTCGTCCTGCTCACGGACGGCGTGGTGGAGGGGCCCTCGCTGAGCGTCGACGAAGGCCTCGACCAGGTGGTGAGGCTCGCGGGCGTCGCCGCCGTGGCGGGGATGGACGCGAGCTCCCTCGCCACCGCCGTGATCAAGGGCGCGGAGCGGGTCGGACACGAGGACGACGCGGCCGTACTCGTCGTCGGGCACGACGGACCCGACGTCCGGCGGTAGGCGTCGGCACGCCTCTCGGCTCGCCGACCGGGCCGTATCGGTATCTGATGACTGCTGTGGTGGGTATCAAGGATCTGCGTCGACCGGCCCAGGATCTGCGTCGACCGGCCCTCTACGCCCTCCAGATGCTGGCTGTCGCCGCCTGCTACTTCGCCTCGGGGCGGCTGGGCCTCGTGCGGCAGCTCGTCGTGCAGGGCGCCGTGGTCACACCCATCTGGCCGCCCACGGGTGTCGCGGTCGCGTGCCTGTTGATCTTCGGGATGCGTTGTCTGCCCGGTATCGCCCTCGGTGTCCTGCTCGTGATCATGTCCATCACCTCGCTCCACCCCGCCGCGATCGGCACGCTGGCCGGCAACACCGCGGCCCCTGTCTGCGCGTACCTCATGCTGCGGCGGGTGGGTTTCCGGAGGGATCTGAGCCGTCTGCGGGACGGTGTGGCACTGGTGTTCCTCGGTGCGCTGGCCAGCATGCTGATCAGCGCGACGGTCGGCGTCGGCCTCCTCGTCCTCCTGGACAGACTCGACGCGTCCGGTTTCTGGGCCGTCTGGCTGGCGTGGTGGGTGGGCGACGCGATGGGCGTCCTGATCGTCACCCCCGTCCTGCTTCTATTGCACGCGACGCGCTGGCCGCCGGGCCTGTCGCGATGGAAGGAGGCCTCGGGACTGACCCTCATCGCCTGCGGCCTCGTCCCCCTGGCCGCCTACAGCGGCCTCAGCCTGCTGTTCCTCGTCTATCCGCTGCTGATCCTGGCCGCCCTGCGCTTCCAGCTGGCCGGCAGCATCCTGTGCGCCCTCTTGGCCTCCACCGCTGCCACCGTCGCGGCGACGGACCAGACCGGCCCGTTCGCACGGCTGACCCAAGTCGAAGTGATGATCAAGCTGCAGGCCTTCAACGGCGCCATGGCCCTGACCGCCCTGCTCCTGTCGGCCGTCATCACCGAACAGCGCAACACCAGACACTCGGTGGAACAAGCCTGCCAGGACCTGGTGGAGGTCCTGGAACACCTCACCGCCGGCGACGCCCCCCGCGGCCGGCCCCCGGTGGACGCCGACGGCCCGCGTCACCAGCAGTCAGAGCCGTGAGCCGGCGGGGACCGGCACCCGGCCTTCGTGTCACTCGGGCCGCGTCGGCGGGGACGGCGCAGCGTGGCCCGCACCCCGCGTCGGCCGGGCGCGACGTAGCGTGGCCCGCACAGCAAGGCGGACACCCATGACGGTCGACCCCATGGTGGCGTGATGTGTTGGAGTGCGACGGCCGATCTCGTGGCGGGCGTCGGTGTCGCGGCCGTCGGGGTGGCCTGTGTGGCCCGGGCGCACAGCGGCCGGGACCTGCCGCTCGCCGCACTGCCGCTGCTGCTCGGGGCCCATCAGATCGTCGAGTCGGTGGTCTGGGCCTCGGACGGTGGCAGGGGACCGGCCACCGTCGTCTGGGCCGTCATCGCGCTGCCCCTGTTGGCCGTGTGGGTGCCCGCGGGAGTTTTCTGTGCCGCCCCACCGCACGCCCGGCCCCGGCTGACGGTCCTGCTCGCGGTCGGAACCGCGACGGCCGCGATGCTGGCGTACGGCCTGGCCGCCGCACCGGTGACCGCCGAGATCCGTGGCCGCACGGTCGGCTACGCGGTCGACCTCTCCCATCCCCGTCTGCTTGTCGCGGGCTACCTCCTGGCCACCGTGGGCTCTCTGCTGCTGTCCGGCGACCGGCGGCTGCTGGTGATGGGGATTCTGGTGGCCGTGGGCGCCCTGGCCTGCTGGGCGCTGTGGCGGCTGGAGTTCGTGTCGACCTGGTGCGCCTTCGCGGCCATGTGTTCGGTGGTGCTGTTCGGCTGGGTTCGCGCACGGCCGGCGCCCTCGAAGCATGCCTTGCGGTCCGGGCGGACCTGAACCAGGCGTGGGGCCAGTACGCGTACGTGACCAACGTGGATCCCGGCCTGACGGGCGTCCGCGGCCCCACAGGCCCCGCGACCGCACGCGGCCGGTCCGCTTCGCCCCTGCGAGCCGGGCCACGGCAGCTCACGCCCCGGCCCGGCTCGCCCACAAGAGCGCACCCCTCAGCGTCGTACGAGGTCGATCCGGTACGTCCGTGACTGTGACCCGTCCTCACTGGTCACGGTGACGACGGCCGATGTCCGACCGGACTCGCCCGCCCTGTCGACGACCACGCTCGCGTAGGGGTCGCGTGCCGTCGCCGTGACCGTGCTCCGGTTCGGGTGGGCGGTGACGACCCGGTAGGTGGTCGTGTCCGGGTCGAACGACGCGATCGGGGCACCGGCCACCTCGATGGACGTGGCGGCGGCGTCCGAGGAGGCGCCAGGAGCCTTGGCGTACACCTCGATCTCGCTCATGGTGATGTAGCCGCCCGGACGTGCGGTCATGACCACGCGCACCCCGCTCGTCGGCCCTGCCTCCAGCGGGACGTCGACCACGGGTGTGCCCTCCGTCCCGACGGTGACGGCCTCGCTCGCGTCGACCCACGTCGAGCCGTCGGCAGCCCGCACCTGCACCTTCAGGGTCTCGGGAAAGGAGGCGGTGGTCCCGTCCCGGTGGAAGCGCGCGACGATCCGGCTCAGGTCGCGTGCCTTCGGCAGCGTGAAGGTGATGGCGTCCGAAGGGTTCTTGGTGTTACCCGGCTTCCAGTTGGACCAGGCCTTCTCGGCGAGGTCACCGTTGCGCAGACGCTCCGCGGAGTAACCGCTCTCGGTGAACGTGGCGGCGACCGAGACGCCGTCGTCGGAGGCGATGTTGGTCTTTGCCGCTTCCGTGACCTGCACCCGTACGGCGGCGTCGGCCGTGCCGCCGCCGACGACCTGCGCGACGCCGCGCAGCGTCACGACCCCGGCCGTGTCGAACGCCCCGCCGGATGCCGGGTCCCAGGTCACCGGAAGGTCGGCCCGGCCGCCGTTCTCGCCGACGCCGACGACGGTGGCCGGCAGCTCAGGTTTCCCGCCCACGTAGGTCTTGGCGCGGCCGGGGAGTGTCGAGGCGATCGTGTCGACGGTGACCTGCGCCGTAGCGGGGATCTTCCGCCCGAGGGAGTCGGTCGCCTCACCCCTGACACGTACCGTCCCGGGGTCGCGCCACTCGCGGTCCGACGGAAGGTTCCACACCACGGGGAGCGAGCCCCGGGCACCGTCCCGGAACACCGGTCTCACCGTCTTCGGCAGCTCCGGACGCAGCCCCGGGACGGTGAACGCCACGGCCGGCTCGGTGCGCAGCACCGTCTCGTCGGTCACGGCCCAGCGCTGGTTCGCCGCCGAGGTCGGGGTGTACGTGGACACGGTGGCGCCGTCCGCCGAGGACTGTCCGGCGACGTCGAGCACGCGGCCGGTGGCGGCGTTGACGAACGTGTACGTGCTGTCGCCGGTCGTCGACAGGATCCACTGCGCGGCTTCGGGGACCTGGGCGCCTTCCGGGTCCTCCAGGACGGCCTGGTTGTCGCGCACCGCGAGCCGCTTGCCGGTCGTGGCGTCCGTGAGGGCGTAGCGCTCGCGGTTGTCGTTGCCGCGGGTCAGCTTCGCCACGGACCACAGCTGCCGCGCACTGCCGGCGTCGGTCGTGCGGATGACGACACCGTTGCCGTCGTCCGAAGGAGCCAACGACTTTCCGCTCTGCGCACCCTGGAGACGGTAGACATGCCCGGGCTGAACGAGGGCCGCGTCCTTCGCCACGCCGCTGACGCCCTCGACCAGGAAGGTCGTGACGGACTTCGCGGGGACGGCGAGCGTGGCCGAACGCCCGGTCACCCGGACCGGTGCGCCCTTGACGAGGGCGCCGTCGGCGCTCGTCACCACGGGTGTGACGGTGGCCCTCGGCGCGATCTTGCCGAAGCGGGCGAGATCGAGGGTGACGGAGCGCGCGGACGTGCCGCTGTTCACGTGCACCACCGTCGCCGCACGGCCGGACTTCTTGACGGCGGCGACGCTGGAGGGATCATCGACCTTCACGAAGCGGTCGCCTGGGCGGATGTGGTGGGTGAAGTTGCGGATGGTGTGGAACTTGGAGTTGGCCCGGATCGGGCAGGTCTCCAGGGTGTCCTCGGCCGTGCAGTTGAACGGGACGTGGATGCTGCCCCAGTTCTTGCCCGCCGCGGCCTGGGGGAGCGAGTCCTCGATCGGCTGCCAGAACACCCAGGCCGAGGGCTCCAGTTCACGCATGTCGTCGACCATCCGGGTGGCGATGCCGAGCCCCGGATCCATGCCGGTGAAGTCGGTGCCGGTGCCCCAGGTGCCCTCGACCTCGCTCATCCACAGCTTCTGGTCGGCGCCCTTGGCGATGTCACGCGCGCTGGTGCGCATGCCCGTGCCGTAGGTGTGCACGTTGAGCTGGTCGACGGCGGCTCGCGCGGGGGCGCCGTACGCGTTCCAGTTCTGGGTGAAGATGCTGGGGTTGGTCTCGTCCATCGCGGAGATCTCGGCGTCGGTCCTCGCCCCGTCGAGCGCCTTGTCGAGCGCGAGGAGCACCTGCTGCTGGAGTGCCGGGCCCGCGTGCGCGCCCTCCTGGCGTCCGCCCGTGGGCTGACCGTCCGCTCCGAGCTGGGTGCCCCAGTAGGGCGTGTTGGGCTCGTTGAGCGGCGCGATGGTGTCGAACTCGATGCCGTGCGCCTTCTCCAGCTGTTCGGTCACACGCACCAGGTAGGTGGCGAAGTCGTCGACGCGGTCCGGGCGGATCTGGTCCGTGCTCGCGTCGAAGCCGCCGGAGACGTAACCGCTTACCGTCTGGAACCAGGGCGGCGAGTTGCTGAACGACTCCCAGCGGGTGATCTTGTCCTTGATCTGGTCCACCCACCAGCGCTGGCCCGCGTCGGCGTTCCAGTCCCAGTGGTCCGGGTTGTTCGGATCCCACCAGTCCGTGTCCTGCCGGGTGGTTCCCGCGGGGGCCTTCCAGAAGCCCTCCATGGTCGCGCCCGTCTTCATGTAGTCCTTGCGGACGTCCGGGGCGTTGCCGCCGCCGATGTTGTACCGCGCGATGTTGAGGGCGAGGCCGTCCTCGCCGAACAGCATGTCCACGAGCTGTCTTCGGATGGGCTCGGGGTAGCGGCCGGTGGCGTTGGCGAACCAGACGAGGCTCGTGCCCCATCCCTCGAACTCCTGCTGCTGATAGGACGGGTCGATCCGCACGGTGACCGCGCTCTGCGGCGACGAGTCCGCGCTCGCCGCGGGTGCGGCCACGAGACCCGCGCCGAGCACCAGGGGGACTGCCGGTGCCAACGCCCGGATGATGCGATGCCGATGGGACACGCCACTTCCTTCCACAACACAGAGATGAGCAGGCTTCGTTGACATGCCCAAAACACCTGCTTAGCATTCGGGAAATCGAGAAAGCGCTTTCCGTCCCTGTGCTACCGCTCCCGCACGACCCAGGAAGATCCGCCCAATCCCCCCGGGAGGAACCACATGAGGTCGTCGTTACGCACCGCGCGCGGTGTTCCCACTCTTCTGTTCGCCCTGCTGCTCGGCGCCACGGCGGTACCGGCCGGCAGTGGCAGCGCCGCCGCGCAGACCCCGGCGTCGTCGGCAGCGCTCGCGGAGACGTCCCCCACCGGCTTCGCCGCGGTCGACGCGCTCGGTCAGAACGGCACCACCGGCGGAGCCGCCGGACCGACCGTGACCGCCACCACCACCCAGCAATTCCTGGACTACATCGACACCACGGGCCCGCTGGTCATCCGGGTCCAGGGCACCATCGACATCACCAGCAAGCAGGGTGTGCGCCCGAACAAGACCATCATCGGAGTCGGTTCCTCGGCCGTCATCAACGGCGGCGGTCTGGACTTCTACCGCTCCTACAACGCCATCGTGCGGAACATCAGGTTCACCAACGCCGAGGACGACGCCGTCAACGTCGGCCAGGAGTCGCACCACATCTGGATCGACCACAACGAGTTCGTCGCGCCCCTCGACGGAGCGGTCGACGTCGTCCGCGGCTCCCAGTACGTCACCGTGTCGTGGAACTGGTTCAACCGGACCGACAAGAGCATGCTGCTCGGGCACTCCGACTCCAACGGCAGCCAGGACGCAGCCAAGTTGAAGGTCTCGATCCACCACAACTTCTTCGACGGCTCACGGCAGCGGCATCCACGGGTGCGGTTCGGCGAACCCGTGCACGTCTACAACAACTACTACAAGGGGAACGCCCTGTACGGCGTCGCCTCCACCATGAACGCGGGCGTGCTGGTCGAGGGCAACTACTTCGAAAGCGTCCCCCACCCCTGCTACTCGGCCGCCGGGTACGACGAGTCGGGACCGGGCCGGCTGGTGCAGCGGGGCAACGTCTTCAACGGCTCCGGTACGTGCGAGGTCAACGGCACGGTCATCGAGCCGCGCACCTACTACTCGTACACCCTGGACCCCGCGGCCGACGTTCCCTCCCTCGTGCGGGCCGGCGTGGGCGTCGGGAAGCTCGGCACCTGAACCACCTCCCGTGAATCCCCGGGACCTGCCCCTTCCCCTCCGGCTGCCGACCGCCCCCGGCGGACGGACCGATCGTGCCGTCGTCCCCACACTCGACGGCCAACCCCCCACAGGAGAACCCCACATGAGTCCACGACTGACCCCGGAGTCCACCCGTACACGCACGGCCGTCCCCCGGCGCAACAAGATGGTCGTGGCCGTGCTGGCGGCCGCCGTGCTGGCCGCTCCCGGTGTCGCGCAGGCCGCCCCGCCGACCGTGTCGGTGCCCCGGGAACAGGTGGCCGCGGCCACCATCACCTGGACCCTCGAACGGGCGAGCAACCCCACCCAGGACCAGCGGACCGCCTACGACCTCATCACGGCGGCCATGAACGCCGCGGTGGCCCGTTACAACAACCTCAGCGATCTGGGCAAGAGCATCACCGTCCGCTACGACCCGGGTGTGCCCACCGCTGACGGCAACATCAACGGAACCATTCGCTTCGGCAACCGCAGCTACATGACCGAGAGGACCGCGCTGCACGAGATCGCCCACACCATCGGGGTGGGCACCAGCTCGGGCTGGTCCTCCCACACCGGCGGGGGCACCTGGAGCGGTGCGGAGGCCACGGCACTCGTCAGGCGGTTCGACGGTTCGGCCGCCAAACTGTCCACCGGCGGCGGGCACTTCTGGCCCTACGGCCTGAACTACGAGAACGAGTACTCGAACACGGCGGCCGATCGGCACGTCCAGATCGTCGCCGCCATGGTGCGTGACGGTCTGTAACCCCAAGCGCCGGCGCCCGGGATCGTTCACGGTCCCGGGCGCGAAGCGTCTCACTCGGCCGAATGCGTGACTCCGGCTTTCATCTGATCCTACGAATTCCAGCGGGTCGGGTTACTGCTTTGTCCCCAGCCTGGTAGGAAACCTTCCTAACGATTCAGGTCTGGACCAACTCTCCAACCCCCCACCCCGCTTGGAGTTCCCGTGGACCCTGAGACAGCAGCCCCCGCGCGTCCCTCCCGCCGCACCCTCCTTGCCCTGGTCGGCACGCTGGCCTCCGCCACCGTGCTCGGCGCCCCGCCCGCCGCGGCAGCCCCGGCCGCCGCACCGGGCCTCGACGAACCGGCGAAGAAGGAGATCGCCATGAAGCTGGTGTCGAGCGCGGAGAACTCCTCGCTCGACTGGAAGGCCCAGTACCAGTACATCGAGGACATCGGCGACGGCCGCGGCTACACCGCCGGCATCATCGGCTTCTGCTCCGGCACCGGCGACATGCTCGACCTCGTGGAGCTCTACGCCGACCGCAGGCCCGGCAACGTGCTCGCCAAGTACCTGCCGGCCCTGCGCCGGGTCGACGGCACCGACTCGCACGACGGTCTCGACCCGACCTTCGCCGATGACTGGCGCAAGGCCGCTCGGGACACGGTGTTCCAGGCCGCGCAGAACGACGAACGCGACCGCGTCTACTTCGGCCCCGCGGTCAGGCAGGGCAAGGCGGACGGCCTGCGTACACTCGGTCAGTTCGCCTACTACGACGCCATCGTCATGCACGGCGACGGGGGCGACTCGACCAGCTTCGGCAACATCCGGAGGCGTGCCCTGCGCAAGGCGAAGCCGCCGGCCCAGGGCGGCGACGAGACGGCGTACCTCAACGCCTTCCTCGACGCCCGGGTGTGGGCGATGAAACAGGAGGAGGCGCACAGCGACACCAGCCGGGTCGACACCGCGCAGCGCGTCTTCCTTCGACAGGGCAACCTCGACCTGAACCCGCCGCTGGACTGGAAGGTGTACGGGGACAGCTTCCACATCGGCTGACCCCCGCGGTGCGCACGCCCGCGAGGGCACGCGGGCCGGACCGGCGGGGGGGGCCGGGGGGGGGGGGCGCGGCGGGCGGCCCCCCCGCCCCCCCNCCGCGCAGCGCGTCTTCCTTCGACAGGGCAACCTCGACCTGAACCCGCCGCTGGACTGGAAGGTGTACGGGGACAGCTTCCACATCGGCTGACCCCCGCGGTGCGCACGCCCGCGAGGGCACGCGGGCCGGACCGGCGGGCCGCCCGGTGACGTGTCACCGGGCGGCCCGCGCCCAGGTCACCCTCCCGCGGGGGCGACGCCACCGCCCAGTTGGTCCGCCAGGCAGGCGAGGTACAGGGCCATCGCGGACCGGTGGTCGCGCAGCGGGCGGCCGGTGATCTGCTCGATCTTGTTCATCCGGTACACGACGGTGTTGCGGTGGATGTGCAGGGCCGCGGACGCCCGTACGAGATTGAACCCGTTCTCGCACCAGGCGGTGATCGTGTCGCGGAGCACCGGCCAGTCAGGCTGGGCACGCAGGTCGGCGGCGGTGCGTGCCAGCAGTCGGCTGCGTGCGGGTTGACCGACGGCGGCCAGGACCTGGTGGACGCGCAGGTCCGTGATCAGGTGGACGGGGGAGTCGCCGGCCAGGCGAGCACCCAGGCGGAGCGCGTCGCACGCGTCCTGGTAGGAACCGTGCAAGCCGCCCACGGACGCGGCCGGTTCGCCGATTCCCGCGCGGGCCAGCAGCCCGTCCTGGGCGGCGATGACGTCGATGAGGCGCCGGCAGTCGTCGGCCAGGGACGTGGCCGGGCCGCGGGCCGGGAGCCGGTGCAGGACGCCGATCCATCCCGGCGAGGTGCCGGCCACGACGTCCTGGGGGTCGGCGAAGACGTCGCGGATCGTGCGGAGCAGTTCCGAGCGGACCAGCGCCATGTCGCGGGCGGGAGGAACGGCCTGGCGGCGGGAGCCCGTGTCGGGCACGGGCGGCACGCTCACCTCGAACGCCACCGCGACCCGTTGCAGCCGTAGGTCGAAGCCCAGTTCGGCCGCCCGGAACTCGAGGAAATCGCCTTCGACGACCTGCGGATCGTACGCGGCGATGTCGGCGAGCAGCTTCTCGGCCGCCCGCTCGGCCAGCAGGCGGGAACGCAGCATCACGGATTCCCTGAGCAGGATCTCCGTCTGGCGCTTCACCAGCAGTCCGAAGCGGCGCACCTGGGCGGGCGTCCCGGTGATGCCGACCGTGCCGACCGCCTGCCCGCCCGTGACCAGCGGCAGGGTGACTCCGGGCCGCACTCCCCGCAGTTGCTGGGCCTGCGACGCGCTGTGCGTCGCAGGCTCCTTGGTCCGGATCACGTCGACGGACGCCTCGTGGAAGGTGCCGACCCGGCTGCTGTCACCGCTGCCGATGACCATGCCCTCCGCGTCGGTGATCAGCACGTTGAAACCGATGACCGCGGTGGTGTCCCCGGCAATCTCCTGCGCGAGTGACGGACTCAGCACGAACGTTCCTCCCGAGGCGGGGATGGACGCACCGTACAGCCGGGCGAGCGGTTTCAGCCATAAGTTCGTACGAAGTGACCGGTGACGTACCGCAGGCCGGTCCATAGCGTATGGCTCCATCACCTCCCCGCCGGGGGCACAGCGCGGTGAACGGCGGGTCCCTCAGCGCCGATACGCCGATCCACCCACACGCCGTTACGCCGTTCCGGAAGGCCCAAGCCGATGACCCGTGTGCGTTCACTTGTTGCCGCTTTGTCAGCGGTTCTCCTGATACCGACCGTCGCCGCCTGCGGCTCGGGCGACGACGACGCCCCCAAGAACGTGTCCGCGAAGACCGCCGCGTTGGGCACGCTCACGCCGGGCGTGATCAAGGTGGCCGTGCAGCCGTACGCCCCCTACACCAGCGTCCAGGGCGGCAAGATCGTCGGCCTGGACGGCGACATCCTCAACTACGCCGCCAAGAAACTCGGCCTCGAGGTCAAACCCCAGGTGACGGACTTCGCCGGCATGCTCGCCGGGGTGCAGTCACACCGCGTCGACATCACCATCGGCGGCGTCGCCTGGTCAGCCGACCGGCAGAAGCAGGGACTGTTCACGGACCCGCCCTACTACTCGCCCCCCGCGATGGCCGTCCGGTCCGGGAAGACGTACAAGACGGTCGACGACCTGGCGGGCCTCGATCTGGGCACGGTCGAGGGGTACGTGTGGGTCAAGTCGATCCAGGCAGTCCCCGGTGCCGAGCTGCACGCCTACCCCGACGCCAACGGCGTGCTCGACGATCTCGGCGCCGGCCGGGTGGACGTCGGCTTCCTCGACCCGCTGATCATCATCGCGGCGCAGAAGGAACGGCCGGACCTGAAGATCGAGACGCAGTACCTGACGCCGCCGACCGCCGCGCAGGTCAAGGCGAAGCCCGCCTACGCCTACTTCCAGCCGTACCAGACCGGCTTCTACCTGCCCAAGAAGGCCACCAAGCTGGAGCAGGCCATCTCCGCGCAGATCGACGCCATGTACGAGAACGGCGAGATGGCCAAGCTCGTGAAGAAGTACGGCGGCGACCCCGAGCAGTTCCTCGAGCCGGCCGCCGACGTCGCCACCGCACGGAGGGGCGTGGACCGCCCCCAGGACTGGACGCCGCCGTCCGTCGCGACCCAGTGAGGGGATGACAGACATGTCCGGTCTCTTCCAAGTCCCCTGGTCCGACTACCGGTCCGACCTGCTCGACGCGCTCGGACGCACCGTCTCCTACACCGTCGTGAGCTTCGTCGGCGCGGTCGCGCTCGGCCTGGCCGTGGCCCTGCTCAGACTGAGCAGGGCGTGGCCGGCGCGTGCCGTCGCCGCCGTCTACACCGAGGTCTTCAAGAACATCCCGCTGCTGGCCATCATCTTCCTGACCTACTTCGGACTGGCCTCGGCGGGGATCCGGCTGGACGTGTTCACGGCCGGCTGCCTCAGCCTCGTCGTCTTCTACGCCGCCTACCTCTCCGAGATCTTCCGGTCCGCGATCAGCGGGGTGCACGACGGACAGACCGAGGCGGGGGAGGCACTGGGCCTCGGCAAGGCGGGCATCTTCGGCCACGTCATCCTTCCGCAGGCCCTCCGGCAGGCGTTGCCCGGCACCAACACCATGCTGGTCGACCTGCTCAAGTCCACCTCACTGCTCGTCACCGTCTCCGCCGCCGAGCTGATGTCCGAGGGGCGGCTCATCACCTCGGCCACCTTCCGGGCGCTGGAGGTGTACCTGGTCATCTCCGCCGTCTACTTCGCCCTGTGCTACCCGCTCTCCCAGCTGCTGCTCCTGCTGGAGCGGAAGGTACGAGCCGGCGTTCCCCTGTCCCCGTGGCGACGGCGGCGGATGCGCGCGGCCCGCGCCCTGCTCGCCGACGGCACGACCGCGGACGTACCCGTGAAGGAGGCGGCCCTGTGACCGAGCCCGTCATCACCACCGAGACCCCGGCCCCCAGCCCCGCCGAAGCCGTCGTACGGATCGAAGGGCTGAGCAAGTCCTTCGACGGCCGGCTGGTGCTCGACGACGTCCGTCTGACCGTCGGCAGAGGCCGCATCGTGAGCGTCATCGGACAGAGCGGCGGCGGCAAGACGACCTTGATGCGCTGCGTCAACCTGCTGGAACGCCCGGACCGGGGCACGGTCGAGGTCGCCGGTCAGGTCGTGCACAGCGGCGGTCGTATGGTCTGCCGCGACCTGCCCGCGCTGCGCCGCACCGTCGGCATGGTCTTCCAGCGGTTCAACCTGTTCCCCCACCTCACGGCCGTGGAGAACGTCGTACTGGCGCAGCGCAAGGCCGGCATCCCCGAACAGGAGGCACTGGAGCGGGCCGTCGCACTGCTGCGCCGGGTCGGGGTGGCCCATCGCGGCCTCGCCCAGCCCGACCAGCTCTCCGGCGGCGAGCAGCAACGGGTCGCCATCGCGCGGGCCCTCGCCCTCAAGCCCGAAGTACTGCTCTTCGACGAACCCACCTCCTCCCTCGACCCCGAGGCCACCCGGGAGGTTCTGAGCGTGATGCGGGAACTCGCCGCGGACGGGATGACGATGCTGCTGGTCACCCACGAACTGCCCTTCGCCCGCGAGGTGTCCGACCACGTCGTCTTCGTCGACGGCGGCCGGATCGTGGAGGAGGGGGCGCCCGAGGACGTCCTCGACAGTCCTGCCCGGACCCGGACCCGGGAGTTCCTCGCCTCGTACGGGACCGCGTCATGACCCGGTCGTTCGACGACCGTGCCGGCCCCGTCGTGGTCGTCGGGGGCGGTGTCATAGGGCTGTGCACCGCGTACTACCTCGCCGCGGCCGGTGTCGCGGTGGAGGTCGTCGAGCGGCGCGGCCTCGCCTCCGGGGCGTCCCGGGGGAACGCCGGATGGGTCTGCCTCAGCCATTCGACCCCTGTCCCGGCCCCGGGAATGGTCCGCTACGCCGTGCGCTCGCTGGGACGCCCGGACTCGCCGCTCTACCTCCGGCCCCTCCCGGATCCCGCTTTCGTCCGGTGGCTGTGGCGGTTCTGGCGCAGCAGTACCCCGGCCGCCTTCCGGCGCGGGTACGCGGCCATCGCCGAGCTGAACCGCGGCACCTTCGACCTCTTCGACGGACTGCGCGAGGCCGGAGTCGACACGACGCTGACCCGGCCCGGCATGGTGCACGCCTTCCTCTCGGAGGCCGAGGCCCACCACCACCTCGCCGTCCAGCGGGAGATGGCGGACGGCCACTACCCGATGCCCGCCGACATCACCACCGGGTCCGAAGCGCATCTGCTGGACGGGGCGCTGTCGCCTCGGGTGCGTGCGGCGTACCTCGTCGAGGGGGAGGGGGTGGTCGACCCGGAGGCGTTCGCCCAGGCGCTCGGAGAGGCACTCGCCGCCCAGGGTGTGAAGATCCATGAGAACGCGGAGGCCATCGGTTTCAGGACCGCGGGCGGCCGGGTCACCGCGCTGCGTACCGCGCAGGGCGAGATTCCCTGCGGGGCCGTCGTCATCGCGGCCGGAATGCGTTCCCCCGGCCTGCTGCGCTCCCTGGGACATGCGCTGCCCCTGCAGGCGGGCAAGGGCTACAGCTTCTCGGTCGACCTGGACCCGGCACCCGGGCACACCCTGTACTTCGGCGAGCGCAGGGCCGTCGCCTCACCGATCGGCGGCACCACGCGGATCGGCGGCACCATGGAGCTGAGCGGCAACAACAACCGCCTCGACTGGCGCCGCATCGTCGCCGTCGCCCTCGCCAGCCGCCACTACCTGGGCCGCTGGTTCGACGATCCGGACGACCTGGTCAGCCTGATCCGGGATCCCTGGGTCGGCGGGCGGCCGTTCCTCCCCGACGGACTCCCCGTCATCGACCGTGTCCCGGGCCACGACAACGCCTTCGCGGCCACCGGCCACGGCATGCTCGGCGTCACGCTGGGTCCGGTCACCGGGCACGAACTCGCCGAGTACGTCCTCACCGGGCAACGGCCCGGGGCCCTGACGCCCTTCCGTTACGACCGGCTGCGGCACTGACGATCTCGTGCGCCCGGCCGCGAGCGACGCACGGTAGCTGCTGGTCGTCCCCAACTGGCGGTGGTGGCACGGCAGGTACGCTGAGCGCGACCTGGCCATCGTCGCGGAAGGACACCGACCCCATGGAGCTCGCCTTCGTCGGCCGGGTGATCGAGTGGCGTGGGCCGTCGCCGTACTTCTTCGTCCCCGTGCCGGAGGAGGAGTCCGCCGACATCCGCGAGGTGGCCGCGATGGCCACGTACGGCTGGGGCGTGATCCCGGTCGAGGCGCGGATCGGCGAGGTCGCCTTCACCACGTCGCTCTTCCCCAGGGACGGCGGCTACCTGCTGCCGCTCAAGAACGCCGTGCGCAAGCCGCAGGACCTCTCGGCAGGTGACGAGGTGGCAGTGGAGATGACCGTCCGCCTTCAGTAGGGCGAACCGCGCGCCCGGCCGCGCGTGACACGTACGACGCGAACGCCCGGCCGGAAGGGAAGCCCGGCCGCGTCACGAACCACGGGGCCCCGACCTCAACCGAGGTGCCGTGCGTGCGGCGGATCGTGCGGGAGGGTCCGCCGCACGACCTCAAGGCCGCTTCAGCATCACCACGACTCCGGCCACCACCAGCCACACCGCCAGCAGCATCGGAGTCAGCCAGGCGCTGAACGGCCCTGCCAGGCACAGCACACCGACGACCAGAGCGGCCCAGGTCAGCCACGAGGGCAGGACCGTCACGCCTTCGGCGTCACGCGTGGTGCGCCAGACGGCCAGGAGCAGCACGGCCGCGCCCACCATCGCCGCGACGAGTCCCCCGTACGCCACGTCCATCAACAGGATCGCGATCAGGGCTGTCTCGGGTACGACCTGGAAGACGTCGACATGGTTCGCCGTGATCCCGTAGATGTTCCCGGCGATCGCCGAGACCATGAGGAGAACCACGAAGACGGTCCCGCCCGCGAGCGCGAGGGTGGAGCGACGACCGGCGGCGCGTACCAGTACCGGCAGGAAGCACAGGAAGGCCAGCCCGGCCGCGAGCAGAAGCAGGGCGGAGGTCTCGGACAGGGCTTGATTGCTGTCCTTGGAGTAGAACGTCACGACCTCACGGACCGCGTCGTCGTCCTCGATGTCCGGCGTCCGCCAGGTCAGGACATGGCCGGCGATCAGCAGTCCGCCGGCCAGAATCCCGGCGATCCCGGCCCACAAGGGCTCGCTCTTCCCCGAGCGGACGGTTTCCTCGCTCTGCGCTGCCGTCATGGTGGCCTCCCGCTGGAGAGTCCCCCGAGGGGTGTCGTCTCTCTCATCCTGCGCCGCGAACGGACATGGCGCCGCCCGTGCTGTGGAAGGGCCCGGCCCGGGCAGGACCGCGCGACACCGAGAATTCGGAAGGTCACCTACCGATCACGATATGCGGATTATGTAATTCCGGACAACCATCGTTCAGGATTGACTGTCTTTGCGGTTAATGAAGAATCAACCTGTGCCCGACGTCACGGTGATTGTCGGAGCGTATGAAGCCATGCCCTATCTCGTCCGCTGTCTGGAATCAGTCGAGACACAGACACTGGGCGCGGAACGATTAGAGATCGTCGCCGTCGACGACGGATCGAGCGACGGCACCGGCGAATACCTGGAGAATTTCGCCGCCACGTCGAAAGTACCCACCAGGGTGGTGCGGCAGGCCAACTCCGGCGGTCCCAGCGGCCCGCGCAATGTCGGGCTGTCCATGGCTCGCGGACGCTATGTCTTCTTCCTGGACGCCGACGATTTCCTGGGGGACGAAGCCCTGGAGCGGATGGTCGCGATGGCCGACCGCGCCGGCACGGATGTGGTGCTCGGCAAGATGGAGGGAGTCAACCGCGGTGTCGCGAGCTCGATGTTCACCCGGACTCTGGAGCGCGCCGACGTCCACACCTCGCAGGTCATCTTCACGCTGAGCGCCCAGAAGCTGTTCCGGCGCGAGCTGCTCCTGCGCCTGGGCCTCAGGTTCGACGAGAGCCTGGCCACCGGTGAGGACGCGCTCTTCACCATGGAGGCGTATCTGAGCGGCAACGGCGTGTCCGTCGTCGCCGATTACGTCTGCTACTACCTGGTGGGCCGCGACGACGGAAAGCACGCGACACAAAGGGGCGACTACACGGCCCGCTTCGCCGCGATTCACGCGCTGATGGATTTGATCGCGAGACTCGTGCCGCCGGGTGCCGAGCGGGATCAGCTGATGGTGCGGCCCTTCACGGTCGGTCTGTTGCAGCAATTCGGGGCCGTCCTGCTGAAACAGCCGGAAAGCGAGCAGCTGCACAAGATGGAACTCGCCGCCCCGATGACGGCGGCGTACTGGACCAAAGGAGTAGCCGACCGGATAAAGGTCGGCGAGCGGCTGATACTCACCTGCGTCGCCATGGGCAGGCTGGACGCGTTGAAGAACATCCTGGAATTCATCCGCGCCAAGACGGTGCCGGCGGCGGTCCACCACGGCCGAGCCGGAAGACTGCACCTCGCCTATCCGTATTTCCGCGACCGGCAAGCGGGTATCCCCGACGAGGCGTACAAGGTCACCGTGCCGGACTGGTCCGGCAGCCGGCGGGTCATGCCGTCGTCGAAGCCCCGGCCCTCCGTCGCCAGACGGACGGTGCGGAAGGTCCGCAGACACGTGCGGAGGCTGCGGACCCGTGGATGATTCCTTCGGGGATCCCGGCCTGCCGTGAGCGGGCCGTGTCCACGGTTCGCGGAAGCGGGCGACGGGGTGACCCAACTGGGCCGAGCACCGCGACCCCGCCCGCCGCCGTCCCCGGATCGTCCTTGTCGACGGCGCCCGCCGCCAGATGGACCTCATCAAGGCCGAAGCCAAGCATCGCGGCACGGACACCCACGTCATCGTCGACCTGATCCACGTGCTCGAACATCTGTGACGAGCCGCCTGGTGCCTGCACCACACCGGCGACGTCTTGGCCGAGACCTGGATCGCCCGCCACGCCCGCGCCCTCCTGGCCGGTGCGCGCAGCAACCGTCGCCGCACTCGAAGCTGCCGCCCGCACCGCCGGACTGCGCGGTGCCAGAAGCAAGGGCATCGACGAGGCCGTGAACTACCTGACCAGCAAAGCCGAGCACCCGTGCTACGACACCGCCCTGGAACGCGGCTGGCCGATCGCCACCGACATCCTCGAAGGAGCATGCCGCCACCTGGTCAAAGACCGCCCGGACATCACCGGCGCCCGCTGGGGCCTGGCCGGCGCTGAAGCCGTACTCAAAGGGAGCCGAGTCCGGCGGTCCGGCCGGACGGCGCCGGATGCGCCGCGGCCACCACCTTCACATGCGGAACGGGCGCGTCTTGCCAGGAGTCCGGCCGAAACGGCTCCTGGCCGTCAGCTTCGGGGCCCTCAACGTCCTGGAGGACGTTGAGCTGGCGGTCCCGCGTGGCCAGTCCGTCGGCATCGTCGGCCCGAACGGGGCCGGCAAGTCGACGCTGCTGAGCGCCATCTCGGGCGTCGAGCCCGTCACCCGGGGCACCGTGCGGCTCGGGGGCCGCGACGTCACCCGCGCCTCCGCCGCCCAGCGGTGCCGGCTCGGGGTCGGCCGGTCCTTCCAGATCCCCCGCCGGTTCGGGGATCTGACGGTCTTCGAGAACGTCCTGGTCGGCGCCCAACGCGGGGCCGGGCTGCGCGGGGCCCACGCCCGCGAACAGGCCCTCACCGCGCTGGAGTCCACCGGCATGCTCCCGGTCGCCAACAAGCCGGCCGGCGGCCTGCCGCTGCTCGGCCGCAAGCGCCTGGAGCTGGCCCGCGCCCTGGCCACCGCCCCCGAGCTGCTCCTGCTCGACGAGATCGCAGGCGGCCTCACCGAGAGCGAGGCCGACGAACTGGTCGGCACCGTCCTGTCGCTGAAGGAGGCCGGCGTGACCATCCTGTGGATCGAGCACGTCGTCAAGGCCCTGGTCCAGGTCGTGGACCGGCTGGTCTGCCTCGCGTACGGCCGCATCCGCGTCGACGGCGACCCGCACGAGGTCCTCGCCAGCCCCGAGGTCGCCGAGGTCTACCTGGGAGGTACGACAGCATGAGCGGCCCACTGCTGCACCTTGATGCGATCGATGCCGGATACGGGGACTTCCAGGCTCTCTTCGGCATCACTCTCGACGTCGCCGAAGGCGAACTCCTCGCCCTTGTCGGCGCCAACGGCGCCGGCAAGTCCACCCTGCTGCGGACCGTCGCCGGGGCCCTCAAGCCCTTCAGCGGAACCGTCCGCTTCGACGGCGAGGACGTCACCGCCCTCCCCGACATCCACCGTTCCCGCAAGGGCATCTGCCTCGTCCCCGAGGGGCGGCGGCTCTTCCCGTCCCTCACCGTCGAGGAGAACCTCCGGGTCGGCGCCGCCACCGGCCGCAAAGGCCCGTGGGACCTGAAGAAGGTGTACGAGATGATGCCGCTCGTCGCCGACCGCCGCACCCGCAAGGCCGCCCGCCTCTCCGGAGGCGAGCAGCAGGCCGTCGCCATCGGCCGCGCCCTGATGGGCAACCCCCGCCTGCTGCTGCTCGACGAGCTGTCGCTCGGCCTCGCGCCGCTGGTCGTCGAGCAGCTCTACACGGCGCTTCCCGGCATCCGCACCGAGGGCACCACCGTCGTCCTCGTGGAGCAGGACCTGACCCGCACCTTCGCGGTCGCCGACCGCATCGCCTGCGTCCTGGAGGGCCGCGTCGTCCTGACCGCCCCGGCCGCCGACCTGACCCGTGAGCAGGTCACGGCCGCCTACTTCGGCACACTGGAGGTGACGTCCCCATGACGTGGCTCAACGCCATCGCACAGGGCATGCTGCTCGGCGGCGTCTTCGCCATGGCCGCAGCGGGCCTGTCCCTGATCTTCGGGGTGATGCGGGTCGCCAACCTCGCCCACGGCGACCTGATGATCCTCGGCGGCTACGTGGCCTCGGTGGCCGCCGTCAGCCTGCACATCCCCGTCGCGCTCACCGTGCTGGTCTCGATGGCGGCCGTCGGCGGCCTCGGCTACCTCGTCCAGCGGACACTGCTCGACCGGGCCATGGGGCTCAGCGAGTTCGCGCCCCTGATGGTCACCTTCGGCATCTCCGTGATCATCCCCAACGTACTTGTCCAGCTCTTCAGCAACGACACCAAGCCGCTCGGCATCGGCTCGCTCGGCACCGCGAGCATCCGCGTCGGCAGCGACCTGGCCATCGGCTGGTTCCCGCTGATCACCGTCGTGGCGGCGGTCGCCGTCCTGGCCACGCTGCACCTCTTCCTCCACCGCACCCAGTCCGGCCGCATCGTCCGGGCCACCGCCGACGACCGCGCCGTCGTCCGACTGATGGGCGTCGACAACCGCAAGGTCTATGCCCTCACCAGCGTCATCGCCTTCGCCACCGTCGCCCTGGCCGGCACCCTCTACACCATGCGGCAGGGCGGAGTGACCCCGTACGAGGGCCAGCTCAACGTCCTGTTCGCCTTCGAAGTCGTCATCATCGGCGGCCTCGGCTCGCTGTGGGGCACCCTCGCCGGCGGCATGGTGCTGGGCATCGCGCAGTCCGTCGGCGCCCAGATCTCGCCCGACCTGCCGTTGCTCGACCGCCCTGACCGCCGACGTGGCCCTCGATCGGCCCGCCGGCACCCACCACCTTGCCCGCAGCCGTGATCCGATCACGCTGACCGTCCCGGAAATCCGCCACCTGCTCACCGCCGTCTTCAACTCACCGGCCGTGGCCGCGGTCAGGCTGCTGCAGTGGTCACACTGGCGCAGACGCCACCAGGCAACAGCCCGGCGCAGCCACTACCGACGACGGACCACCAGCGAACCCACTGGGTAGATCACGAAACCGCACTGGAGTACTGACCGGCGTCCAACGGCCTTTCGAAGAAGGTCTCCAGAACCACCGTCGCCTGTGTCCCGCTGACCCCGTCGATGGCGTAAAGGCGACGCAGCACGTCCTGGAGCCGCTCGGTGGTCGCCGNCGGACCACCAGCGAACCCACTGGGTAGATCACGAAACCGCACTGGAGTACTGACCGGCGTCCAACGGCCTTTCGAAGAAGGTCTCCAGAACCACCGTCGCCTGTGTCCCGCTGACCCCGTCGATGGCGTAAAGGCGACGCAGCACGTCCTGGAGCCGCTCGGTGGTCGCCGTGCGCACCTTCACCAGGACGGCAGCGCTGCCCGCGATGACATGCGCCTCCTGGATCTCCGGGACGGCGGCGAAGTCCGCGGCCCGGTCACCCATCCACGACGTCGAGTCGACGAGCACGAAGGCCAGGACCCCGCGGTCGAGCGCCGCGGGATCGACGTCGACCGTCGTGGCCCGGATGACCCCCTGTTCGCGCAGCTTGCGCACCCGCTCGTGTGCGGCACCCGCCGACAGGCCGACCGCCTTGCCCAGTACGGCGTACGGCCGGGTGGCGTCCCGCTGGAGCAACGCGATCAGCTGACGATCGATGGCATCCACTGATTTCATATGTCGACCATATATGGTTCGGCATCAGGGGTGTTACGTTGAACGACATCCTGATCAATCCTGCTGGGAGGATGCCATGCGCGCCGACGGCCTGTACGAGACTCTGGACGAGCGTTTCCGCACCGGAGGCTGCGCGAACGGCGACAGCAGGCTGGAGGTCCTGTACGACGGCTGCCGCTGGGCCGAGGGTCCGCTGTACCTCCCCGCATGGCGCCAGCTGATCTGGAGCGACATCCCGAACGACCGCATCCTGCGCTGGGACGAGCCCACCGGCACGGTGGGTGTCTTCCGCACCCCGGCCGGCCACAGCAACGGCAACACCCTCGACCCGCGGGGCCGCCTGGTCACCTGCGAGCAGGGCAACCGCCGCGTCACCCGCACCGAGCCCGACGGAACGGTGACCGTCCTCGCCGATCGCTACGACGGCAAGCGGCTCAACAGCCCCAACGACTCCGTCGTCCGCTCCGACGGCACCATCTGGTTCTCCGACCCGGACTTCGGCATCACCAGCGACTACGAGGGCCACCGAGCCGAGTCCGAGATCGGGGCGTGCAACGTGTACCGCATCGACCCCGCCACACAGGAAGTGCACCTCGCCGCCGACGGGTTCGCCGGCCCGAACGGCGTCATCCTGTCCCTCGACGAGAAGCAGCTGTACGTCTCCGACTCGCGTGCCGCCCGGATCCACGTGTTCGACATCCGCGAGGACGACACGCTCTCCGACGGGAGGGTCTTCGCCGAGGGCCGTGGGGACGTCCACTTCGACAACATCCGCTTCGACGACGAGGGCCGGCTGTGGGCCGCCGCCCTGGACGACGGCGTCCACTGCTACGACCCCGACGGCACCCTCATCGGCCGGCTGCGCCTGCCCGAGACGGTCTCCAACATCGCCTTCGGCGGCCGGAAAAACAACCGCCTGTTCATCACGGCCACCACCTCCCTCTACTCGCTGATGATGTCGGTGACCGGGGCGCCACGCCTGTAGGCCGTCGCCTTCCCGCATGCGGCGAGCGGCTGGACGGCCAACCCGCGGCGATCGGCCGGCTCGTCGACCGTGCCCGTCAGAGGCCGAACTCCTGGGGGGACAGGCCGAGTGCCGAACACGCCTCACGCAGGATCTGCTCCTCGGCCGGCGCGACGTATCCGTCCGCACCCGCGACGACGAAGCCGGTCTGGATGACCGCCCTGGCCTCCGTCGGCTTCTTCGCCGCCTTGGCGACCTCCTGCAGTGCCTCGGCCTTGCCCTGCGGGAAGTTGAGCGCCAGCTGGTCGACGTGCTTGTTGAAGCGCTGCCGCAGCTGCTCGGACGGGAAGTTCTGCAGCACGTCGTTGTTCAGGATCAGCGACTCCACATGCTGCCGCTCGGCCGGGTCGACATGCCCGTCGGCGGCGGCGACCAGGGCGCACATGGCCATGCTGGCGTCTCGATAGGCGCCGCTCTTCAGCTCGGTCTTGAGGGAGGTGAGCTGGGACTTGAGCGTGTTCACCAGCTGCGCTTTCGATCCCCCGGAGGACCCTGCACCCGACCGCCCGTGTCCGCCGGCGCCCCGCGTCCCCTGCGCCTGCTGCTGCAGACCCTTGGCCTGGTCCTTGAGCCGATCCCACATCGCCATCTGTACTACCTCTGCTTCGCCCGTGTCGTTCCGGTCGTCCGCGCGCGTTCCGCGGCTCCTCCTGCCAACTCCTCACACCTCCTTGAAGTTCCATCGTCGGCCGACCCTCGCGCGAATGCGGGGAACCGTGTTGCCCAACGAGGCGAACGCGCCAGGCAGGGCGGGAAGGTGGCGCAATCCGGTGTTGCGGCTTCGCCTCCCCGCGCGCAGCCTGACCATTGTGGGAGCGCTCCCACTCGCGCCACCGCGCAACACATCCCGCACAACACACTCCACACATCCCCCCACTCGGAAAGAGGGAGATCATGAATTGTCATGATCGCGACAGGAAAGCCGCTGCACGTCTGACGCTCTCCCTGAGCATGCTCGCCGCGGTGCTGCTCTGCCTGATCCCCTGGAGCGGCACGGCGCTCGCCCACGGCTCGGTCGTCGACCCGGCGTCCCGCAACTACGGCTGCTGGCTCCGCTGGGGCAGTGACTTCCAGAACCCGGCCATGGCGCAGGAAGACCCCATGTGCTGGCAGGCATGGCAGGACAACCCGAACGCCATGTGGAACTGGAACGGCCTGTACCGCAACGGCTCCGCCGGTGACTTCCAGGCGGTCGTCCCCGACGGCCAGCTGTGCAGCGGCGGCCGGACCGAGGGCGGCCGTTACAACTCCCTGGACACCGTGGGCGCATGGAAGACGACAGATGTCGTCGGCAGTGACTTCACCGTGCAGCTGTACGACCAGGCCAGCCACGGCGCCGACTACTTCCTGGTCTACGTCACCCGGCAGGGCTTCGACCCCACCACCCAGCCGTTGACCTGGAGCGACCTGCAACTCGTCGCCCGGACAGGCAAGTACGCGCCCAGCCAGAACTACTCGATCGACGTGAGTACCTCGGGTCTCAGCGGCCGCCACGTCGTCTACGCGATCTGGCAGGCCTCGCACATGGACCAGACGTACTTCCTGTGCAGCGACGTCAACTTCCGTTGACCTCAGCAGGGTTGTCGCCCGCTACGGGCTCCCGCCGGAGACACCGCGCCGGCGGGGGGCCGTAGCCTCCCCGGAGGCCCGGAGGCCCGGAGGCCCGGAGGCCCGGAGGCCCGGACGGCAAAGCGGATCGCGGAGCAGCGGTGGGCGGTATCTCGGCGTGGTTCAGATCGCCAGGACCGCGCGCACCATCTTGCCGCCCCCGCGGACGGGGGCAACGTCGAAACCTTGGGCCAGGTACCGGACCATGGCCAGTCCTCGCCCGCTTTCGCCCCAGTCGGTCAACGGCCGCACGCGGGGCGGCTCCGGGTTGTCGTCGTAGACCTCGACGGTCACCCGCTCGTCGGACACCTGCAGGCGCAGGCGGCAGGCGCCGCGGCCGTGCAGGGTGGCGTTGGCGACCAACTCGGACACGATCAGTGTCGCGTCGTCGATCTGCCCGGCGTCCACCCGTGCCATCCGGGGGCGGGAGCGCGTGAGGAACGCGGAGGTCAGCTTCCGCGCCCTTCCGGCCGACTCGGCACTGTCGGGCAGCAGATACTCCACTCGCACGGAACGCCGATGGGTACGCCGATGCGTACGCATGGCGGATCACTTCCCCTCCTGGGCCACCCGGCACCCCCGCGGCCTTGGCCGCTCGCCGGCGCCGCGGCATGTCTTGCGCGGCTGGTCCTGCCCACTCCTGATGCCCCGTGCCGGTGATCGGCAACCCGAAGGCCGTCGGGCGAGTCGACAGCGCCCGCTCCGATGGGTGCGCCCCGCATGCCGCGCGACCGGCGACGGTCACACGATGACGACCTCGCCCCCCGCCCGTCGGCAGAGGTCAAGGGTGTCCGGATCGGCGCCGCCCGTCGTGATCACGACGTCGACATCAGCGAGCGAACAGATGCGCAGCGAGCCCGTGCCCGGGAACTTCGCCTCGGACGCGACCAGGACGACCCGGTCGGCCGCCTCGATCATGGCCTGCTTGATCGGCGCCTCGACGGCCATGTCGTCCACGACGTGTCCGTTGGCGCGGACGCCTGTGCAGCTGAGCATCACCAGGTCGGCGCTGACCTGACGCAGTGCCGTCTCGGTCAGCGAGCCGACGAAGGACTGGTAGTTGCGGCGCAGGACCCCGCCCAGCAGGATCAGCCGGACCGCCTCGTCGTCCCGCAGTTCGTCCACCACGGCCAGGTTGCTGGTGATGACGGTGACGGGCCGGCCCTTCAGCCGGCGGGCGATCCGCTGGGTGCTGGTACCGATGTCCAGCACGATCACGCTCTCGTCCGGCACGAGCGCCGCGGCGCGCTCGGCCATGGCCTCCTTCATGGACCCGTCGTGGGACGCCGAGACGTCGAAGGGTTCCTCGTCGGCCGGTGCGCGCAGGGACGGCGCCGCGCCTCCGTAGGTGCGGATCAACTCGCCGTTCCGGTCCAGCAGCTTCAGGTCCCGGCGGATCGTCGACTCGCTGACCTGGAGACGCTCCGCCAGGTCCCGCACGGAGGCCACTCCGGTCGAGCGGACGGTCTCGACGATCCGTGCGTGTCGGTTGCTCGAAGTCACGGAGAGAGCCTACCCGGATGACTGACTTCGGTCATCGAGTCCGGGGCACAGGCTTGTTACTGACCGACTCTTGTCATGACATGGCCTGCACGCTCATAGTTGAGCAGCGTCCGCTTGTCCCCCTACTCCTTAGGAGCGTCTGGGATGGTGCGACAGTTGCGAAGAGCCAGGGCCTCGGTGGCGGCGTTCGCCCTGGGTGCGACGCTGGTGCTGGTGGCGGGTGCGCTGCCCGCGCAGGCGAGTACGCCGAGCACGTCGAGTGCACCGGGAGCAGCAGTGAACGCGCGCGACAGGGCCACTGCGGCCGTCGAGGCGATGATGGGGTTCTACGACGAGGACACCGGCCGCTGGGATCCGCAAGCGCCGTGGTGGCAGTCGGGCAACGCGCTCCAGGCACTGCTCGACTACACGGCGAAGACCCGGTCCAGGACGTACCTGCGGCAGATCGACCACACCATCGAGCAACAGCGCAAGCCCCTGCCCTGGTGGCCGGAGGGCGGCGGCGAGTTCCGGGCCGACTCCACGGACGACACCGGCTGGTGGGGCCTCTCCATGACCAGCGTGTACGACCTGACGCGCGATCAGCGGTACCTGGAGATCGCGAAGCTCGACGAGGCGTACATGTACAAGTACTGGGACGACGTCTGCGGCGGCGGCATCTGGTGGGACATCCCGGCCGCGACCTACAAGAACGCCATCAGCGTCGAGCTGTACATCAAGCTCGCGGCGGCCCTGCACAACCGGATCCCCGGCGACACCGTCTACCTGTCGCGCGCGCTCACCGCATGGAAGTGGCTCAAAAACAGCAGCATGATCAACGGCGACAACCTGGTCAACGACGGTCTGAACACCCAGGGCGGCGGCTGCGCCAACAACGGTGGCATCACCTGGACGTACAACCAGGGAGTCGTGCTCGGCGGACTCGCCGAGCTGTACCGGGCCACCGGCGACCGGGGACTGCTCAGGGACGCACGGAAGATCACCGACGCCGTGATCGGCAGCCCCCTGCTGTCGCCCAAGGGGATCCTGACGGAGCCGTGCGAGGCGACCCACACCTGCGGGTCCGACGGGACGGCGTTCAAGGGGATCTTCGCCCGCAATCTCGGCGAACTCGACGCCCTGCTGCCGGGCCGCCCCTACCGGAGCTACCTTCTCACCCAGGCCCGCTCCGCCTACCAGTACGCTCGCAACGGCTCCGATCAGTACGGGATGAGCTGGGCCGGTCCCTTCGACCAGGCGAGCATCGGCAGGCAGGAGTCCGCCGTGTCGCTGCTCGTCTCTGTCCTCTGACTCGAATCCTGGCAGGGGTGAGCCGCGCGGCCCGTGTGGTGCCGCGCGGCTCCCTTGTGCGGTCAATCAGCTGCAGCGCGGCGGCAGTTCGGCGTTCCGGAAACGCGCGACCGGCCCTGCGGCATGGGCCTCAATACGGGCGGTCGCCCGCGATGGCGACCCGTTCCGCGACCCGCCGGTGCGGCGCGTAGTCGTTCACCGCGTAGTGCTGGGTTGCCCGGTTGTCCCAGAACGCGATGTCGCCGGGCTGCCACCGGAAGCGCACCTGGTACTCCGGTACGTGGGCCTGCTGCGTGAGGAAGCGCAGCAACCGGTCGCTCTCCTCGCGTTCCATGCCGGTGATCCGGGTGGTGAACGAGGTGTTGACGAAGAGCAGCCGCCGTCCCGTCTCCGGGTGGGTGCGCACCACCGGGTGTTCCACCGGCGGAAAGACGGACTGGAGCGGTATGAGTCGCTCCGGAGGATAGAAGCGGGCGAAGCCGGGGATGAAGTCGTGCACGGCGGTGGCGCCGTCGACGCGGTCCTTCACCTCCTGCGGCAGGTTGTCGTAGGCGGCGGCCATGTCCGCCCACATGGTGTCCCCGCCGAACGGCGGCACCTCGTGCAACTGGAGCACGGCGCCGAGCGCCGGCCGCTCCCGGAAGGTCACGTCGGCGTGCCAGACGTTCTCGAACGTGGGCGTGGCGCCACCGCCTTTGTCGAAGCGGACGACCTCCTCGCTCGACCCCTGGGCGAGCAGCGGGTTGGTTTCCAAGGCCCCCCACTGCCGGGCGAAGTCACGCAGTTGCGCGGAGGTCAGCCGCCGGCCGCGGAAGAAGAGCACCTTCCACTCCAGCAGCGCGCGGTTCAGCTCCTCGCGCACCTCGTCCCCCAACGGCCGGGCGAGGCTGAGGCCCTGGATCTCGGCCCCGATCGTGCATCCCTGTGGCACGAGCTCGAAACGCTCGTAGGGGCGCTCTTCCCCTCCCTCGGGCAGTCGGCGCAGCACACGCGCACCCTCGTACATCCCGTCCTCGGGTACGCGCGCCTCGCGCAGCGTGGGCTGCGGTCCGGTGTTCACGGCAGTCATCGAATCCCTCTCCTCGTACGCGTTCCGCGCGGCGGACGGCAGGTGCCCCGAGGCGCGTGGACTCGCGTCGCGAACGGAGAAGTCCGTGACGCAGTGCGGACCTGTACCGGCAGTCATCCGGAGCATGAGGAAGGAAGATGACCGGCCCGGCCCGGGCTGCCGCACGCGGCGAGCACACGGCTCGGCGGCAGCCCGCTAGCGGCCTGAGCGCTCGCACCCGGTCCGATCCGGGACGCGCGGCAGCCCCGTCGTGTCGAACCAGTGTCCGGTCATGGCGACGATTGTGTGAGTGGTGTTGTGCGCTGTCAACGGGGCGTTGGGGCGCGGTGCAACCCGCGGGTTGCACCTTCCGACTCGACGTGCAACTCTGGAGTTGCACAGCCGATGACGGAAATGAAGGAGTTCGCTCATGAGCGAGGACCGGATCGAACGCGAAACCCTGATCGCGGCACCCCTGGAGCGGGTCTGGTCGCTGGTGGCCCAGCCCGGGTTCTGGGTGGCCGACAAGGCGAGCCTGCCCGGCACCGTGGCGAAGGAAGGCGAATCGATGGTGGCGAAGAACGCCGAGCACGGGGACTTCCCGGTGCGCGTGGAGAAGGTCGAGCCGCCGACGTACCTGGCGTACCGCTGGACCAGCGCGTTCCCCGGAGAGGAACTGCGCGAGGACAACAGCACCCTCGTCGAGTTCACGCTGACCCCGGAAGGCGACGGGACGCGGCTTCGCGTCGTGGAGAGCGGCTTCGAGGCACTGGCCGGGTCCGCGGAGCTGCGCAGCCAGAACCTGAAGGACCACACGCAGGGCTGGCCGCTGGAGCTGGACGCGCTCAAGTCGCGCGCCGAACAGCCCTCCGCGTGACACCGGAGCAGCGCGACACCGGCGAGGCGGTCGACAGCGTTCTCGCCGCACTCGCCGACCCGACCCGACGCCAACTGCTCGACCTGCTCGCCGCGCGGGGCGAGGCCACCGCGACGACGCTCGCCGAACCCCTCCCCGTCTCACGGCAGGCAGTGGTCAAGCACCTCGCCGTCCTGGACGCCGCCGGCCTGGTGTCCGGCAGCCGGGTGGGACGCGAGGTGCGCTACGCGGTCCGGCCCGCGGCGCTGGACGCGACGGCGCGGTGGATGGCCTCGCTCGCGGCCGACTGGGACCGGCGCCTGGCGAACATCAAACGCGTCGCCGAGGCGGCGGAACGAGACGCGGGCTCGGCGGGGCCTGGCTGACGGGACGAGGGCTCGGCGGGGCCTGCGTTCGGCGGGGCCTGGCTTACGGGGCCTGCGCTCGGCGGGACCCGACTGACGGTATGCACGACGGGGCCTGATTGACGGGACCTTCGCTCGGCGGGCCCCGACCGACGGGATCTGCGCTCGGCGGGCCCCGACCGACGGGATCTGCGCTCGGCAGGCCCCGACCGACGGGACCTTCGCTCGGCAGGCCCCAACCGACGGGACCTGCGCTCGGCAGGCCCCGACCCACGGGACCTTCGCTCGACAGGACCCGCGCTCGGCGAAACCCGACTGATGGGACGCACCACGGGACCCGACTGACGGGACCCGCACTCGGCAAAACCCGACTGACGGACCCGCGCTCTGCAGGGCCCGGCCGTAAGGAGCAGGCCATGGACACGACACCACTGCGCAGTGCCTACGCCGGACTGCTCGACGTGGCGGCCGACGCCGGGCTCGGCGACGCGGCGGACGGGGGATGGAACGCGGACCAGGTACTGGCCCATCTCCTCAGCGTCGACGCCGCGACCGCGGCGGTCGCTCTCGGCGTCGTCGCCGGCTCGCGCCCCACCTTCGACAACCGGATCTGCCTCGACCCATGGAATCTCGACCGGATCATCGCCGAGCACACGGGGAGGGCGGACCTGATCGGCCACGTCCGAAGCCAGGCCGCCCTCCTGTGCGACATCGCCGATCAGCTCAACGAGAAAGCCGCCTCGGTTCTGGTGCCGTCGCTCCTCCTGTCCAACGGGGCGCTCGTGCTGGACCAGCCGATTCCCCTCGCGGCCCTCATCGACGGCCTCGCCACGGACCACGTGCCAGGGCATACCCAACAGCTCCTGGACCTTCGCGTCGCCGTCCCCGAGCGCACCTGAGCAAGGCGGTCAGTCCGCTTCGGTCGCCCGCGAAGTCCCTGACACGCCGGACGAGTTCAGTGCGTGGTCGATGAAGCGCTGGGCGATCGGCGGCAGGGCGCGGGAGTTCAGCCAGGCGATCCCGATGTCCCGGGCGCCGCGTACGTCGGTGATCTCCAGGTAGCGGATCGGGGAGTCCGCGGTCGCCGTGACGTCCGGGGACGAGGGGATCAGGGACACGCCGAGGCCCGCGGCGACCAGGCCGCGCAAGGTCTCCACCTCCTCGCCCTCGAAGCCGACGAGCGGGGTGAAGCCGGCGTCGCGGCAGAGCGTCTCGGCGATGTCGCGCAGCCCGTATCCGGCCTTGAGAAGGATGAACCGCTCCTCGGCCACCTCGGCCAGGCGGGCCCGGCGGCGCCTGGCCAGGCGGTGACCGGCGGGAACGGCCAGCCGTAGTGGCTCCACCAGGAGACGCCGCCATGTGATCAGCGGGTGCGCGGGCTCGCTGCTGGTGATGATCAGGTCCGCGGTGGCGTCGAGGAGGTGACGGGTCAGTCCGTTCTCGCCGTCCTGGTGCAGTTCGAACTGGGCCTGCGGGAGGGCCTGCCGGAATTCCGTGACCAGCCGGGGAACCAGCCAGGTGCCCAGCGTGTGGAGAAAGGCCAGCGACACCACACCCCCGTCGGGGTCGACCATCTCGGCCACGGCCCGCCGGCCCCGGTCGTAGCCGGCGAGCACCGCGTCGACGTACTCCTTGAACACCCGACCGGCAGGGGTGAGACGCAGGACGCGCCCGACGCGTTGGAGGAGTTCGGCGCCGACCTCGTCCTCGAGCCGGTTCAGGGCCCGTGACAGGGCGGGCTGGGTGATGCGGGCGTCGGCCGCGGCGTCCGTCACCGTCGTTCCCTCTGCCACGGCCTGGAAGGAGCGCAGTACCTCAAGGTCCATCCGGCCATTCTCCCCGTTTATGGGTCAGCAAGAATCCGGGCCGCACCGGCATGGATCACCGACCGCACGGGCGGGAGGCAACCCGCCCGCCCGTGCCGACCGTTCCGGCTTGCCTAGCGGTTCGTGGCCGCCGTGCCCGCCACCGCCTGTGCGGTCACCTCGTCGCAGAGCCGCTCCGCCGCCGTGATCACGGCCTCCAGATCGGCAGGTGACCGGCCGGGGCGGGCCGGTTCGCCGCGGGCTTGGGCCACGGCCCGCCGCGCGTCGGCCAGCTGGTGGTACGCCGCACGGCGCAGCGACTGCCGCTGGACCGGGCCCGATTCCGGGGCGACGTCGCGGTAGCGGCGGGCGGCGGCGACGGCCGCCTCGGTCTGCGCCTCGGCCCGGTGCGCCGCGGAGTCGGGCCACACCGCGAAGTGCGCGACGAGCACCAGCGCGGAGGCCAGAGCGGTGTCCAGAATGCGCGTGCCGTACAGCGGCCGGTCGTCGCCGAGCAGATCGAGAAGCACGAACACGACCGCGGTCAGACCCAGCGTGGCGAGCGCGTAGTGATGCCGCACGCCGACGGCCATCAGCGCACCGAAGACGGCCACGACGCCGATCACGGTGTAGGCGCCGGGCGCCGCCAGGGACACCGCCCCGATGGCGGCCACGCCGACGACCGTGCCGACGCAGCGGTGCAGTGCCCGGGTGAAGACCGGGCCGAAGTCGGGCTTGTAGACGAAGGCCACCGTCATGGGGAGCCAGTAACCGCGGGGGCCGTGCAGCGCCTCGGCGAGCAGATGGGCGGCGAGCACGCAGCCGGTCAGCAGCGTGACGTAGCGCAGGCGCGCCGCCGGCCCGGGCCACGAGTGCGCCGGCAGGCGCAGCGCCGGATCGGCGGCGCCGGCT
>NZ_JBXEJE010000032.1:0-119566 GCF_056820935.1 Streptomyces sp. Q2
CGCCCGCGGCGGCGCCGGGTCTGCCGGCCACGGCGCCGGCCGCAGCGCCGGCCGCGGGGATCCGGGCGGTGTCGTCGGCGATCAAGTGCCGGGCGACCCGCGGGGATTGGGTGCGTCGCGTCGACGCGCCCAGCTGCACGCGGAAGCTCGCGTGATTGACGATGATCTGCGCCGGATCGCTCGGCACCTTCACCATGCTCAGCGCGGGAGCGTCGTCGAAGCCCGACGGGCCGTCCCCCGTGGGTGTGCGGGGTGTTCTGGTGTCCACACCCGTCTAACCGAGTGACGTGTGCTTAGGACACTGCTTTGACTCGGCGGATCTGTCCGGACCCCGTCAAGGTTGTCCTTGACGCCAGGAATACCCCGTGTGGGTGACTCGCCGAACAACCGCTCAGTGGCGTCGCCGTGTCGCCTCGTACAGCACGATGCCCGCCGCGACACCGGCGTTGAGCGACTCGGTGCCGCCCGGCATGGGGATCCGCACCCGGTGGTCGCAGGTCTCGCCGACGAGCCGGGACAGGCCCTTGCCCTCGCTGCCGACGACGATGACGACGGGTCCGGACAGGGCGTCCAGCTCGCCGATCTCGGCCTCACCGTCGGCGGCGAGACCGACGACCACGATGCCGGCCTTCTTGTACGCCTCCAGGGCGCGCGTCAGGTTGGTGGCGCGGGCGACGGGCGTACGGGCGGCCGCACCGGCGGACGTCTTCCAGGCGCCGGCGGTCATGCCGGCCGCGCGCCGCTCGGGTACCACGACGCCGTGGCCGCCGAAGGCGGAGACGGACCGGACGACGGCGCCGAGGTTGCGCGGGTCGGTGACACCGTCGAGGGCGACGATGAGCGGTTCCTGGCCCTCGTCGTACGCGGCGGTCGGGAGGTCCTCGGGGTGCGCGTACTCGTACGGCGGGACCTGGAGGACCAGGCCCTGGTGGTTGAGCCCGTTGGTCATGCGGTCGAGCTCGGGGCGGGGAGCCTCCATGAGGTTGATCCCGCCGCGCTCCGCGGTGAGCTGGAGCGCCTCGCGGACCCGCTCGTCGTTGTCGATGAACTGCTGGACGTAGAGCGTCACCGCGGGTACGCCCTCGCGCAGCGCCTCGACGACGGGGTTACGGCCGACGACCATCTCCGAGGTGCCCTTGCCACCCCGGCCGCGCGGCGGGGTACGGCGGACCGTCTGCTTCGCCTTCGCGTTGGCCACGCGGTTCTTCTTGTGTCCCTTGCGCATCTCGGCGGGCGGGGTCGGGCCCTTGCCCTCGAGGCCCCTGCGTCGCTGGCCGCCACTGCCGACCTGCGCGCCCTTCTTGCCGGACATGCGGCGGTTGTTGGCTGCCATGACCTACCCGTCTGTTCTCTACTGAGCCGAAGCGTGCGTGTGTACGTATATGCAGTGTGCCGCCCGGATGCCCGGGCGGCACAATCGATCAAGAAATCGTCAGCGCGGGCCGAGGCTCCAGCGGGGCCCCTGCGGACCGTCCTCGATGACGAGACCGGACTGGTTGAGCTGGTCGCGGATGGCGTCCGCGGTGGCCCAGTCCTTGCGGGAGCGGGCCGCTTCACGCTGGTCGAGGACCAGTCGTACGAGACTGTCGACGACCCCGTGCAGGTCGTCCCCGCGGTCGGCCTCGCCGGCCCAGTGCGGGTCGAGCGGGTCCAGGCCGAGCACACCGAGCATGGCGCGGACCTCGGCGAGGCGGGCCACGGCGGCTTCCTTGTCGTCGGCGGCCAGCGCGGAGTTGCCCTGCCGGACGGTGGTGTGCACGACGGCGAGTGCCTGCGGGACGCCGAGGTCGTCGTCCATCGCCTCGGCGAAGGCGGGCGGCACGTCGGCGGAGGGCTCGACGACTCCCCCGGCCTTCTCCACCACGCGCTGCACGAAGCCCTCGATCCGCGCGAACGCGGACTCGGCCTCGCGCAGGGCCTCCTCGCTGTACTCGATCATCGAGCGGTAGTGCGGGGTGCCGAGGTAGTAGCGCAGCACGATCGGGCGCCACCGCTGGACCATCTCGGACACGAGGACCGAGTTGCCCAGGGACTTGGACATCTTCTCGCCGCTCATGGTGACCCAGGCGTTGTGCAGCCAGTAGCGGGCGAACTCGTCGCCGTAGGCCTTGGCCTGGGCGATCTCGTTCTCGTGGTGCGGGAAGATCAGGTCCAGGCCGCCGCCGTGGATGTCGAACGCGGTGCCCAGGTACCTGTGGGCCATCGCCGAGCACTCCAGGTGCCAGCCGGGGCGGCCCCGGCCCCACGGCGTCTCCCAGCTGGGCTCGCCGGGCTTGACCGCCTTCCACAGGGCGAAGTCCCGCGGGTCGCGCTTGCCGGTCTCGCCGTCGCCGGAGGGCTGGAGCAGGTTGTCCAGCTCCTGGTTGGACAGGCGCAGGTACTGGGGGAAGGACCTGACGTCGAAGTAGACGTTGCCGTCGGCCTCGTAGGCGTGGCCGCGCTCGATGAGTCCGCGCATCATCTCGACCATCTCGGTGACATGGCCGGTGGCGCGCGGTTCGTAGGTCGGGGGCAGGCAGCCGAGCGCGGTGTAGCCGTCGTTGAAGGCGCGCTCGTTCTCGTAGCCGATCGACCACCAGGGGCGGCCCTGGTCGGCCGCCTTGGCGATGATCTTGTCGTCGATGTCGGTGACGTTGCGGATGAACGTGACGTCGTAGCCGCGGTAGTCGAACCAGCGGCGCAGGATGTCGAAGTTCAGGCCCGAGCGGATGTGCCCGATGTGCGGTGCCGCCTGCACCGTCGCGCCACACAGGTAGATCGAGACACAACCCGGCTGGAGCGGGGCGAAGTCACGGATCTGCCGGGCGCTGGTGTCGTACAGGCGAATAGTCACGAGTCCAGGGTAGTAGGCGCAGGGCAGTGCCTTGCGCCCGTTCCTGCCAAGGGGCACACATTCGTGACGTGGGGTCGGCTTTGTCAGCCGGTCCGCGCCACGAGGGCCGTCGCCACCGCCATGAGGCCCTCGTCCCGGCCGGGGAATCCGAGGCCGTCGGTGGTCGCGCCGGACACCGACACCGGGGCGCCGGCCGCCTCCGAGAGGAGCTTCTCGGCCTCGTCGCGGCGCTTGCCGATCTTCGGGCGCGGGCCCACGACCTGTACGGCGACGTTGCCGATGGTGAAGCCCGCCTCGCGGACGATCCGGGCGGCCTCCGTGAGCAGCGTGACGCCGGAGGCGCCGGACCACTCGGGGCGGCCGGTGCCGAAGTGCTGCCCGAGATCACCCAGCCCCGCCGCCGAGAACAGGGCGTTGCAGGCGGCGTGGGCGACGACGTCGGCGTCGGAGTGGCCGGCCAGGCCCGGGCCCTCGCCCTCCCACTTGAGGCCGGCGCACCACAGTTCGCGGCCCTCTTCGAAGGCGTGGATGTCGGTGCCGATGCCGACCCGGGGAAGCAGGGGTGCCTCAGAAGCCATCGTTGAGCCTCCTGCGGGCCAGTACCGCCTCCGCGAGGACGAGGTCCAGCGGACGGGTGACCTTGAAGGCCTCTTCGTGGCCGGGGACGGTCACGACCGTGAGGCCGAGCCGCTCGACCATACCGGCGTCGTCGGTGACGTCGTCGGTGACCTTCTCGTGGGCGCGGATCAGGGTGGCCCGGTCGAAGCCCTGGGGGGTCTGCACGGCACGGAGGCGGTCCCGCCGCGGGGTTGCCACCACCGGCTCCGGCTCGCCCGGGGCCGCTGCGGGCTCGACCTCCTTGACGGTGTCCGCGAGCGGCAGCGCCGGGACGACGGCCACGGCTCCTTCTCGTACGGCCTCGATGACGGCGTCCACCGTGTCGACCGGGACGAGAGGGCGGGCCGCGTCGTGCACCAGCACGATGTCGTACTCGGGCGGCAGGGCGTCCAGGCCGAGCTTCACGGACTCCTGACGGCTGTCGCCGCCGGGGACGACCAGGAAGTCGGTGCGCTCGGGCAGGGCGTGCGCGTCGAGCAGGGACTTGACCTCGGCGGCGCCGTCGGGCGGAGCGACGACGACCACGAGGGACACGGCCCGGGAGGCGGCCAGTGCGCGGAGTGCGTGGATGAGCATGGGGGTGCCGTTCAGCGCGCGTAGCGCTTTGGGGGCGCCCGGGCCCAGGCGCACGCCTCGGCCTGCGGCCGGGATCACGGCGGCCGTGCGGGCAGCCGTACGTGCTGGCGTGGGCGAAGGAGGCGAAACGTCAGACATCGGTTCCTGTCAGGTTTGTGTGCTCGGCCTAGGTGGGTATGGCCTCAGCGTGCCGGGTACGACAGCTTGACCGGAACCCTTCCGTGACCCCTGGTCGAGCCCGTTACCCGGACCCGGCACACCGAGTGTCGGGGGACTTCCCCCGAGGTCAACACGCCTACGGCGCCGGAGTGCGAACATGCCGCAGCGCCCGGCGACGAGAAATACGTCATCGGGCACCGCGGCATTTCACATGTACTGAGGCTGGCTTGCGCCGGCGTCAGGACGCGAGAACCTCGTCGAGCAGGGCCTCCGCCTTGTCTTCGTTCGTGTTCTCCGCGAGCGCGAGCTCGCTCACCAGGATCTGGCGGGCCTTGGCGAGCATGCGCTTCTCACCGGCGGAGAGTCCGCGCTCGCGCTCACGACGCCACAGGTCACGCACGACTTCCGCGACCTTGATGACATCGCCGGAGGCGAGCTTCTCCAGGTTTGCCTTGTAACGACGCGACCAGTTCGTGGGCTCCTCGGCGTACGGCGCGCGCAGCACCTCGAAGACCCGGTCCAGCCCATCCTGACCGACCACATCACGCACGCCGACGAACTCCGCATTGTCCGCTGGCACACGCACCGTCAGGTCACCCTGGGCGACCTTCAGAACCAAGTAGGTCTTGTCCACGCCTTTGATCTGGCGAGTTTCGATAGCCTCGATCAGCGCGGCCCCGTGATGGGGATAGACCACGGTGTCGCCAACCTTGAACGTCATGTGACAGGTACCCCTTCCGTGGCTATCCAGAGTAACACGGAAACTGCGGGTTCTGAATGGCGTTTCCGCAGGTCAGGGCATATCTCGGGGCTTGACAACAGCAACAGGAACGTGCTGCGCGAGGCGAGCGGAAGAAAGTATTCGCAGGTCGGAGCGGCTGTCCGGGGGAGGTGAAACGCGTACGTTACACACACTCGGACGGCCCTCCGAGCGGCCGAACATCCCCATATGTCCGCTTCCAAGCGTGCGACTTCCGCTACTCCGTTCGGTGCGCGGAGTCGGGTACGAGGAGAATCCGGAATTGATCACAGGGGCGCCGGACCAGCCGGACGGTGATCAATTCCAGGGTTCACGGATTCCTGCACAGAAAATCCCCGACGCGGGGTCGGCGGTACTTATGTGAATGGCGGACAAGCGCCGGGACCAATGTGACGCAGGAGTCACTTGTGAGCGCTGTGGCTACGCCACGCTGAGGGAACCCGGACGGAAGACGGGGCGAAGAGGGAGCGAAGACAGAGCGAAGACGGACGGAAGAAGGGGGCTCGGGGGAGGGTCGGGTGCGGCCCCGCCGGAACGGCTCGGTAATCTAAGGCCGCTGACAGTCACTTAGCGCGCCTTTACGGGCCGCCTCGCTCGAGTCAAGGAGTTGCCGCCGCCGTGAGCAGCAGCCTTCGACGCGGTGCCCTCGCCGCCGCCGCCATCGCGTTCTCGCTCGCCTCGCTCTCCGCGTGTGCGGCCGGCAACAACGCTCAGACCCTGGAGATCAAGCCGGACAACGCCGCCACGTCCATCGGTGACATCGAGCTGCAGAGCATCGTGATCATCACCCAGCCGGACGCCGCGGCCGAGGGCCCGGCCGTCATCACCGGCACCCTCTTCAACAACGGCAGCACGCCCCAGACGCTGGACTCGGTGAGCGTCGCCGGTGGCGGCGACGCCGAGCTCAAGCCCGCCAAGGGCAACGGCAAGGTGACCGTCCCGGCCAACGGCTCCGTCATCCTTGGCGGCAAGGGCAACGCCTCCGCGGCGCTGAACAGCATCGGCGAGAGCGTCCAGAACGGCAACGCCCAGAAGGTCACCTTCACCTTCAGCGAGACCGGTGCCGTGAGCCTGCGCGCGTTCGTCGTCCCGGCCGAGAGCTACTTCTCCACGTGGGGACCGACCGAGATCCCGGCCACGCCGGGCGCCACGGCGAGCCCCACCGCGACGACCAGCGAGGAGGAGCCGGGCGCCGGCACCTCGGGCTCCCCCTCCGTGTCGGGCACCCCGACCGGTGCGGCCACGCCGAACACGGGCGAGTCGGCGAACACCGCGGCCGCCGGCCACTGAGCAGCCGTACGAGATCGTCGTACGCCGAAGGGCGGGACCTCCTGGTGAGGTCCCGCCCTTCGGCGTCAGGCGCGCGGTTCGGCCCGCGTGTTCGCCCCGCGTGTTCCGGCTTGGGCGTTCGGCCCGCGCGTTCGGCGTGTTTCGGGCTGGGCGTTCGGCCCGTGCGTTCGGTTTACGGCTCGAACTTGTAGCCGAGGCCCCGGACCGTCACCAGGTACCGCGGCGCGCCCGGGTCCGGCTCGATCTTGGCGCGCAGGCGCTTGACGTGGACGTCGAGGGTCTTGGTGTCGCCGACGTAGTCCGCGCCCCAGACCCGGTCGATGAGCTGCATGCGGGTCAGCACGCGGCCGGCGTTGCGCAGAAGCATCTCCAGGAGGTCGAACTCCTTGAGAGGAAGGTCGACCTTGGAGCCGGACACGGTGACGACGTGGCGGTCCACGTCCATGCGGACCGGGCCGGCCTCCAGGGCGGCCGGGGTGACCTCCTCGGGCTCGCCGCGGCGGCGCAGCACGGCGCGGATGCGGGCGACCAGCTCGCGGGAGGAGAACGGCTTGGTCACATAGTCGTCAGCTCCTATCTCCAGGCCGACGACCTTGTCGATCTCGCTGTCCTTGGCGGTCACCATGATGACGGGGACGTTGGAACGGTTGCGCAGCTGGCGGCACACCTCGGTACCCGGCAGGCCGGGCAGCATCAGGTCCAGGAGGACGAGGTCGGCGCCGTTGCGCTCGAACTCGTCGAGTCCGTCGGGCCCGGTGGTCGCGACGGCGACCTCGAAGCCTTCCTTGCGGAGCATGTACGACAGGGCGTCGGAGAAGGACTCCTCGTCCTCGACGACGAGCACTCGGGTCACGGAAGGACCTCCGGGGAGGGGAGCGGTTCACGAGAAGATGGCTGGGGGGACGAAGAGTCGGCCTCGTCGTGGAGATCGTGCAGATCATCGTGGAGATCGTCGTGGCCGGCGTTCCGGTCGGCGCGGTCGCGGGCCGCGCCCGTCTCCGGCAGTCGGAGGGTGAAGGTGGAGCCCTGTCCCTCGGAGCTCCACACGGTGACCTCCCCGCCGTGCGAGGCGGCCACGTGCTTGACGATGGCGAGGCCCAGGCCCGTGCCGCCGGTGGCACGGGAGCGGGCCGGGTCGACGCGGTAGAAGCGCTCGAAGATGCGCTCCTTGTCCTTGTCGGAGATCCCGATCCCCTGGTCGGTGACGGCGACCTCGATCATGTCACCGCCCGGTGCGGTCACCCGGCGGGCAGCTATGCCGACGCGGGTGCGGGCGGGCGAGTAGTTGACGGCGTTCTCGACGAGGTTGCCGAGCGCGGCGGCGAGCTGGCCGCGGTTGCCGTAGACGTGCAGGTCGGCGGTGCCTCCCGAGGCCATGGTGATCTGCTTGGCGCCGGCCTGGTGCCGGCAGCGGTCGACGGCCTCGGCGACGAGTTCGTCGACCCGGACCGGTTCGGAGTCCTCGAGGGGATCGTCGTTCTGTACCCGCGAGAGGTCGATGAGTTCCTGCACCAGGTTGGTGAGCCGGGTCGCCTCGATCTGCATCCGGCCGGCGAAGCGCTCCACCGCCTCCGGGTCCTCGGAGGCGTCCATGACGGCCTCGGACAGGAGGGAGAGCGCGCCGACCGGGGTCTTGAGCTCATGGCTGACGTTGGCGACGAAATCGCGCCGCACCGCCTCGATGCGCCGGGCCTCGGTGAGGTCCTCCACGAGGAGCAGCACCAGGCGGGAGCCGAGGGGAGCGACGCGGGCGGAGACGGCGAGGGCCTCGCCACGGCCGGTGCCGCGTCTGGGGAGGTCCAGTTCCACCTGGCGTATCTCCCCGTCGCGTCGGGTGTCGCGAGCCATCTGGAGCATGGGTTCGACGGAGAGCTTGCCGCCGCGGACCAGCCCGAGGGCGTACGCGGCCGAGCTGGCCTTGACCACGGCGTCCGCCTCGTCCAGTACGACGGCCGAGGACCGCAGCACGGACAGGACGGTGTCCACACCCGGCGGAAGCACCGGGTCCGTATGCAGCGAGGTGCGGGTGGGGCGTTTCTGCTCCCGCTCGCTCCAGCGGAACGCCAGCATGGCGATGACGCCGGTGAGCACACCGGCGATCGCTGCTGCTGCGGCGACCGCCGCGTTCACGTCCATGCACCCAGGTTAGGCATGGGATGGGCTCCGACCACAGCCGTCCGAGTGCGAGCTCGAACACTCGTCGCCCAGAGTTCACCTTGGAGCCAGTGATGGTTCATTTGGGGTGACGGAAACCGACGCGTACAGGGCGGAACGTGGGAGCGTGGGGTGCGAAGCTCCGGTTTCGCACGCGACAGTCGCGCCGGGCCCCGGCCCCGGTGACCCCGAAGATCACGTACGAGAGGGAAACCCTGATGCGGGACGCGTACCACGAGGAACTTGATTCGATCGGCGACGGTCTGGTGGAGATGGCCCGGCTGGTCGGGTCGGCGATCGGGCGCGCCACGACGGCGATCCTCGACTCCGACCTGAAGCTCGCCGAGAGCGTCATCGAGGCCGACCAGAAGGTCGACAACCTGCAGCACGAACTGGAGGCCCGGGCGATAGCCCTGCTGGCCCGCCAGCAGCCGGTGGCGACGGACCTGCGGATCGTCGTCACCTCGCTGAGGATGTCCGCCGACCTGGAGCGCTCGGGCGACCTGGCCCAGCACGTGGCCAAGCTCGCCCGGCTGCGCTTCCCGGCCCGGGCGATCCCGCACGACCTGCACGCGACCATCCTCGAGATGGGCCAGCTCGCGCAGCGCCTGATGGCGAAGGCCGCCGAAGTGATCATCACGAAGGACGTGGACCTCGCGCTCCAGCTGGAGCAGGACGACGACGCGATGGACCTCCTGCACCGCACGCTCTTCCAGCACCTGATGGACGACCGCTGGAAGCACGGCATCGAGACGGCCGTGGACGTCACCCTCCTCGGCCGCTACTACGAGCGGTACGCCGACCACGCGGTCGCGGTCGCCAAGCGGGTGGTGTACCTGGTGACGGGTGAGCACGCGGACGAGCTCCAGCAGGAGATGCAGTCGGTGGCGGGGGTGGAGGGGGCCTGACCCCTTCGGGACTGCGGGGGGGTGTCATCCCCCTTGGGCTCCGCGCTCCGCGCTCCCGGAGGTGCGGGCCGGGGGTGCGGGGGCTGTTCAGGGCGTGCGGGAGCCTCTGTGCGCCGTTGATGCGCCCAGCGGCACGGGCATCCAATGGGCACAGGCACCAGCCTTGAGGAGGGACCATGACCGAATCCCCCAGCACGCCCGGTACCGCACCCGACCCCACGCGGCAACGCCCGACCGAACAGCCCGCCGAGATCAGGAACCTGACCTTGATAGCCGCGTGCGGCTGTGGGTCGGGGTGCGGCTGCGGGTGCCAGTCGGGGAACCCGTGCCAGTGCGGGTGACGGCGGGGTAGGGCGCGCAGCGTCTGCTTATTCGTACGACGATGAAGGGCCCCGGTGTGCCTGCCGGGGCCCTTCACCGTCGAGGGCGTCCAGCTCCGCCGGCGCGCGGGACGACGACAGCGCACGGTGACCGGGCGGCGGGCTGTGGAGGGGCACGGGTAGCCCGGTCTGCCGTACAGGCGCACCCTGAAAGGGGGGCAGGCGAACCACTCGCGCACTCGGAAGGACAAGGAGGTGCGAGGTCATGACGCAGTTCATGGACGTCCACCACGGTTTCGAGGGCATCACACCCGAGCAGCTGAGGCAGGCGCACGACGCCGACCTCGCCATAGAGAAGGAGGAGGGCGTGCACTTCGAACGGGCGTGGGCGGACCCCGAGTCCGGCATCGTCTACTGCCTCTCCGAGGCCCCCGACGCCGACGCGGTCCAACGCGTCCACGAGCGGGCGGGCCACAAGGCGGACGAGATTCACCGGGTACCGCTGTCGATCTGACCCCTGTCACGGGTCGGCCTGGCCTGTGGCGGTCAGCGCGGGCGGGGGCGACCGGGGCGGGGAGAAGCCGCTGAACCGCCGGTGGGCACGCTTGCCACCCCGAGTCGATCCAGCCTCGGATACGTTTGGGTCTTGGCGACGTCGTCCAGGCGCTTTCCGACCCTGGCGAGGAGCTCGTCGGGCGTCGGCGCAGCCTGACTGTCGTTGCCCGTGTTCGGCACCCTCATCGCGGCCCTCCACGCCGTAGGCCCACGCAGGCAAGGCGGTCCACCGCTTGGTGCGCCCAATGCTTGGTGCGCCCAATAAAGAGGCAGCCTGAGCAGGGCCGCAACCTGTCGGCCGACAGCCGTGACCGTGCTGCGGACACTCCGGGGTCACTCGCAGAGCGTGGCGGCCACAAGTGCCTGAGCGAAGTACGTCCACTTGCCGCCCGGCGGCATGGTCTCGCCCTGGTGTCGCTCGTACCAAGGCGGCCCAGCGTCCGCCACCCACGATGCCAGCGCTTCGAGCCGAACTCTCGGCTCTCTCGGCTGGGAGGTCTTTGAGGACTGGGTGGCTGGCCAGTCGGCCATCGTCGGTTGTTGACGCTCGGCTGCGGTCGTGGTGATTGCTGTACTCCGGTGCTGTACAGCGGTCACGGGATCAGGAAAGCCGTCCGGTCTCGTGGAGCGCGTCGAAAGCCATCTCGTCGACGGCCGAGACTCGGTCCCGATCGGCGTAGCGGAACCACGCCTTCTCGGCGATCTCCCTCGACGGGGTCAGCTCACCGCGGTGATCGGCGGTGTAACAGATCATCCGGAAGGGGCCGTGATCCGGATGGCCCTCGCCGATCTCGAAAGTGCCGAAGTGCACCATGGAACCGGGGTCGATCACCGCCCGCAGTTCCTCGTCGATCTCCCGCACCAGGGTCTCGTCGTCGGACTCGCCCGGCTCACGATGACCGCCCGGGAAGTAGAAGCGATCTCTGCCGTGACTACGCGTCACCAACACCCGGTCGTCCCGAACCAGGATCCACGCCACCTTCTCCGGCACACCGTTGCCATTCGCCATGCCTCGGGACCGTATCGGAGGGCACCGTCCGCGTCAGCACCGTCCGCACACCGGGCTGGGGAGCCAAGGGCATCCGGGGCTGGCTCCGGTCAGTCCGTGGTTCTAGGGAGGTGGCCGGCCAGGGTCTTCCGTCCAGCAGCGTTGGCCTCGATGACGATCTGCGCACCTCATGCGCGGTAGCCGGGACCGCGCCCGGAAGGCTCTCGGGCAGGCTCTCCGGCCGCAAGATCACACGGGCTGAGGTTCCAGGGAGGTTCCACGGCATGAAAACGCCCCTGACTCGCGTCATGTGCGCAGGTCAGGGGCGTGATCGCAATGGCTACTTCTTCTTGCCCTGGTTCTTGACCGCCTCGATCGCCGCCGCGGCCGCGTCGGGGTCGAGGTAGGTGCCGCCGGGCTTCAGGGGCTTGAAGTCCGCGTCGAGTTCGTAGGACAGGGGGATGCCCGTCGGGATGTTGAGGCCCGCGATGTCGGCGTCGGAGATGCCGTCGAGGTGCTTGACCAGGGCGCGGAGGCTGTTGCCGTGGGCGGCTACCAGGACCGTGCGGCCGGTGAGGAGGTCGGGGACGATGCCGTCGTACCAGTACGGGAGCATGCGCAGGACGACGTCCTTGAGGCACTCCGTGCGGGGGCGGAGCTCCGGGGGGATCGTCGCGTAGCGCGGGTCGTCCGACTGGGAGAACTCCGTGCCGTCCTCGAGGGGCGGGGGCGGGGTGTCGTAGGAGCGGCGCCACAGCATGAACTGCTCCTCGCCGAACTCGGCGAGGGTCTGGGCCTTGTCCTTGCCCTGGAGGGCGCCGTAGTGGCGCTCGTTCAGGCGCCAGGAGCGGTGGACGGGGATCCAGTGGCGGTCCGCGGACTCCAGCGCGAGCTGGGCCGTGCGGATCGCTCGCTTCTGGAGCGAGGTGTGCACCACGTCGGGCAGCAGGCCGGCGTCCTTGAGCAGCTCACCGCCGCGGACTGCCTCCTTCTCGCCCTTCTCGTTGAGGTTGACGTCCACCCAGCCGGTGAACAGGTTCTTCGCGTTCCATTCGCTCTCGCCGTGGCGGAGGAGGATCAGCTTGTACGGTGCGTCGGCCATGCGTATGAGCGTAATCCAAGGGCTCGATCCGTTGTACGCCCGCTCGGCAGGCGGACGGTTGGCGGGATCCGTTAATTGGGTGGCCTGCGACGACGCCGGGATCGTAATGTGTGCTCGCTGTTTGAGCCGCTTACATCCGTTGCATCCGTGGGGGATCCGTCATGTCCGTCGCCGCCCTGAGACGTGCCACCCGTGAGACCGTCTCCGGCCTCCCCCGCGAGTTCTGGTGGCTGTGGACCAGCACGCTCGTCAACCGGCTCGGGGCGTTCGTGGCCACGTTCATGGCCCTCTATCTCACGCTCGACCGCGGGTACTCCGCCTCCTACGCCGGGCTCGTCGCCTCGCTGCACGGCCTGGGCGGGGTCATCTCCTCCCTCGTCGGTGGCGTGATGGCCGACCGGATCGGGCGGCGGCCCACCCTGCTCGTCACCCAGGCGTCCACCGCGGCCTCCGTCGCCCTGCTCGGGTTCGTGCACCACCCCCTCGCGATCGCCGGCGTCGCCTTCCTCGTCGGGATGGCCTCCAACGCCTCGCGGCCGGCCGTGCAGGCGATGATGGCGGACATCGTGCGACCCGAGGACCGGGTGCGGGCCTTCTCGCTCAACTACTGGGCCATCAACCTCGGGTTCGCCGTCTCCTCCATGGCGGCCGGGTTCATCGCCGAGGTCAGCTATCGCGCCGGGTTCCTGCTGGAGGCGGGGATGACGGCCCTCTGCGCCGTCGTGGTGTTCCTGAAGCTGCCGGAGTCGCGGCCCACCGTGCGGAAGACCGAGGCCGAGGCCGAGGCGACCGTCGACGTCGGCCTCGGCACCGTCCTGCGCGACGGGCGCTTCATGAGCGTCGTCGGACTGTCCTTCCTGGTCGCGCTGATCTTCCAGCAGGGCGCGGTCGGCCTTCCCGTGGCCATGGGGGCGGCCGGGTTCACGCCCGCCGACTACGGCCTGGCGATCGCCGTCAACGGCGTGCTGATCGTCGTACTGCAGATCCCCGTCACCCGGTTCATCGAGCACCGGGACGCCAAGCGGCTGCTGGTCGTCTCGTCGCTGCTCGCCGGATACGGCTTCGGGCTGACCGCCTTCGCCGGGTCGATCGGCGTCTTCGCCCTCACGGTGTGCGTGTGGACGCTCGGCGAGATGATCAACGCGCCGACGCAGACGGGGCTGGTCGTCCGGTTGTCGCCGGTCCACGGGCGCGGGCGCTACCAGGGCATGTACACCCTGTCCTGGGCCGTCGCCGCCCTGATCGCCCCCCTGATGTCCGGCGTCGTCATCGACCGCTTCGGCGCCGAGTGGCTGTGGGGGCTGTGCGCGGTCGTCGGGACGGTGGCGGCGGTCGGGTTCGGGACACTGATGCGGCGGCTGCCGGCGGAGCAGCCGGCCGTCGTCGACGTGCCGGGGGCGGCGAAGCCCGAGGTCAGCTCGGCCTGAAGGTCACGGATGCATCCGCGCCCCCTTCACCACCTTGTCCACCGCGTTGCGCGGCCCGTACACAGCCAGTCCGACCAGGTCCAGGTCGCCCGTGGGCACCGCCCGTACGGCGGCCCGGTTGTCCCGGTCGTTCCCCGTCGAGAAGAGGTCGGACGTGAACAGCGCCCGCGGCAGCGCGCGGGACAGCACGCGCGCGTGGGCCGCCGTCAGGGTCTCCTTCGTGGCTTCGAAGACCATGATCGGCTGGCGGAACATCGGCAGGTAGGGCACGCCGTCGGCGTCCTCGTACGGTTCGCCGACCACCTCGGGGACCTGCGTGCCCAGGCCGCTGACCAGGAACGCGGTCACGTTCAGGCGCTGCCAGGGCTCCAGGTCCCCCCGCAGCAGGACGGCGATCTTGGTGTCGAATCGGATGGGTTCAGTGCTCATGCAGCGAGACTGCCGACCGCCGTACCACGCCGTCTTGTACGTTCTTTGCATGGTCGCGCAGCGCAGCGTCTCCGCCTGGCGCCCGCACGTCCCGGGCGTCGTGGAGGTCTTTCACGCCCATTTCACGGAGTACGCCTATCCGATGCACGTCCATGAGGCGTGGACGCTGCTCATCGTGGACGACGGGGCCGTGCGGTACGACCTCGACCGGCACGAGCACGGGACGCCGGACGGCACGGTGTCGCTGCTGCCGCCGCAGGTGCCGCACAACGGCTCCCCCGTCACCCCGGAGGGCTTCCGCAAGCGAGTGATCTACCTGGACGGCTCGCACCTCACCGACGACCTCATCGGTGCCGCCGTCGACGGGCCCGACCTGCGGGACCCGCTACTGCGGCTGCGGGTCGGTCAGTTGCATGCCGCGCTCGCCCGGCCTGGGGACGAGCTGGAGGCCGAGAGCAGGCTGACGCTGGTGGGCGAGCGGCTGCGGGCGCATCTGCGGGCGGGAGCCGACGGGCCGGACGCCACCACAGGACCGGGCGCCACCCGGCCCGCCTCGCGCCGCGATCCCGTCCTCGCCCGGCGACTGCGCGAACTCCTCGACGAGCGGATCGCCCAGGGACTGTCACTGGACGAGGCCGCTGGACTGGTGCAGGCCCACCCCGCCCATCTCGTACGGGCGTTCAGTGGCGCGTACGGCATCGCGCCGCACCAGTACCTGAACGCCCGGCGCGTCGACCGGGCCCGGCGCCTGCTGCTCGCGGGGCGCGGGCCGGCCGACGTCGCCGCCGTCACCGGGTTTCACGACCAGGCTCATCTGACCCGCCACTTCAAGAAGTTGGTGGGGGTGACGCCGGGTCGCTACCGCAACAGCGGGGGCCGGGAAGGCCGTACGGCAGGCGCCGTCAACTGACCTTCGTCACTTGACGTCGACGTAGTCCCCGGCCGCCGTCGCGCCGCCCGTCGTGGACGTCTCGCCGAAGGTCCAGCGCCAGTAGCCGTCGGTGGACGCGGTGACCGTGGTCTTCAGGGCGCCCGCGGAGTCCGCCTTCACGATCTTGACCGTGGAGTACGTGCTGGTGCCCGCCTTGCGGAACTGCAGCTTGGCCGACTTGCCGCCGTAGCCGGTGTACGCGTGCTTCACCCAGTCCGCGCGGGTGAGCCTGCCGGTCACGGTGAGCGGCTTGCCCTTGGTGACGGGCTCCGGGGAGGCGTTGGCGGTGGCTCGGGCCGCGCGCTTGACCTGCACGGTGCCGAAGCCGGTGAGGTACTCCGTGGCCTTGGGCTGACCGTCCGAGCCCCAGAGGCGGGCGGAGACGGCGATCTTCCAGGTGGTGGCGTCGTTGTTGGAGTCCAGGGTGTAGCGCGGCTCGATGTAGAGCTCGCCTTCGCAGGATCCGTCGTCGTAGAAGGTGACGCTGCCCGAGTAGATGCCGCCGTCCTCGGCGCCCTGACGGGCCGTGACGTCGTGGTAGAGGAACGGGAAGGCGTCCACGTCGGAGAACGAGTAGCCCGAGGGCTTGGTCATGTCGAAGGTGAAGTCGGGGGTCACCTCCGCGGTGGTGCCCACGATGATGGGCTTGCCCTTGTTCAGGACCAGGTTCGTCACCGTGATGCCGGTGTCGGCGGCCTCCGCGGGCGGTGCGGTGAACGCCCCCAGGGCGAGCGCTCCCGCGAGCGCGACCGCGGAGCCGGATCTGCCTGTGCGCATGCACGACCTCTTCGTTGCTGCAAAAGTCCGAGTAAGAGCCTGGTGAGAGTCCAGGCTGCGGCAGGCTAACAGCAGGCGTACGGACGGGCGTTCGAGAGATCGGCGAAGCCGGTCAGTCGTCCGTCGGTCAGTCGTCCGTCGGCCAACGTCCGTCGGCCAACGTCCGTCGGCCAGTCGGTGAAGCCGCCTACACGGTGAAGCCCGTCAGTCGGCGGATCGCTGCGTCAGATGCGCGAACGCGTCGAGGTTGCGGGTCGGCTCGCCCCGGGACACCCGCCACTCGTACTCCTTGCGGATGGCGCTCGCGAAGCCGAGCTCCAGGAGGGTGTTGAAGCTGCCGTCGGCCGCTTCCAGGACCTGGCCGAGGATGCGGTCGATCTCGTCGGCGGTGACCGCGGACAGGGGCAGTTTGCCGGTGACGTAGACGTCGCCGAGGGAGTCGACGGCGTAACTCACGCCGTACAGCTTGAGGTTGCGTTCGAGGAGCCAGCGGTGGACGCCGGACTCGTTCTCGTCGGGGTGGCGGATGACGAAGGCGTTCAGCGACAGGGAGTGCCGGCCCACCAGCAGGGACACCGTCGTCGACAGCTTGCGGGTGCCGGGGAGCTTCACGACGAAGTTGCCGGGTGCGGGGCTCTCCCATTCGAGTTCGGCGTCCTTCAGCACGCCCTCGACGACCTGCGCTGCCTGCGCTGCCTTCTGTGCGTCAGCCATGGTGGGAGCGTACGCGACGTCGATGGGCCACGGCCGCGGCCGTGTAGACGTCCGCCGTCGCGGCGGCCGCGGTGTCCCAGCCGAAGGACTGGGCGTGCCGGGCGGCGGCCGCGCCCATCCGGGGGGACAGGTGCGGGTCGTCGGCGAAGCCGGCCAGCACGCGCGCGTAGTCGGCGGGGTTGTGGCCTTGTACGAGGATCCCCGTCCGTCCGTCGTTCACGGCCACCGGCAGCCCGCCGACCGCGGCGGCGATCACCGGCGTGCCGGCCGCCTGGGCCTCTATGGCGACCAGACCGAAGGACTCGCTGTAGGACGGCATGACGAGTACGGACGCGGCCCGGAACCAGTCGGCGAGCTGTTCCTGGCCGACGGGCGGGTGGAACCGTACGACGTCGGCGATGCCCAGGCGTGCGGCCAGCTTCTGCAGGCCCTCGGGCTTGGCGAGGCCGCTGCCGCTGAGGCCGCCGACCACGGGCACGAGGAGGCGGGAGCGCAGCTCGGGGCGTTCGTCCAGCAGCACGGCCACCGCCCGCAGGAGCACGTCCGGCGCCTTGAGGGGCTGGATGCGGCCCGCGAACAGGGGGATCAGGGCGTCCTGCGGGAGGCCGAGGCGGGCGCGGGCGGCGGCGCGGCCGTCGGCGGGACGGAAGCGGTCGAGGTTCACACCCGGGTGGACCACGGCGACCTTGTCGCGCTCGGCCGCGTAGTGCCCGACGAGTTGCTCGGCCTCCTCGGCCGTGTTCGCGATCAGGCGGTCGGCGGCGGCGACGATCTGGGTCTCGCCGATCACGCGGGCGGCGGGTTCGGGGGTGTCGCCGTCGGCCAGGTTGGCGTTCTTGACCTTGGCCATGGTGTGCATGGCGTGCACCAGGGGGGCGCCCCAGCGCTGGGCGGCGAGCCAGCCGACGTGGCCGGAGAGCCAGTAGTGGGAGTGGACGAGGTCGTAGTAGCCGGGGCGGTGGCCGGCCCACGCCTGCATCACGCCGTGCGTGAAGGCGCACAGCTGGGCGGGGAGCTCCTCCTTGGCGAGGCCCTCGTAGGGGCCGGCGTCGATGTGCCGGACCAGGACGCCCGGCGCGAGCTCGACGGTCGGCGGCAGGGCGGCGGTCGTGGACCGCGTGAAGATCTCCACCTCGATGTTGATGGCGGCGAGGCGCTGCGCGAGCTCCACGATGTACACGTTCATGCCGCCCGCGTCCCCGGTGCCCGGCTGGTGGAGCGGTGAGGTGTGCACGGAGAGCATGGCGACCCGGCGGGGCCTGCGGTGCAGGCGGAGCCGGGAGGGCGCGGCCGGCGAGCGCCGCCCGAGCCTGCTGACGTACTGGCTCACGGGGCGTTCCTCCTCGCTGCGGGCATGCCTGACGGAGGGTGTGGGGCGCCCTCCAAGGTGATGCAACGCCGGAGGGGTTCGCTCCATTTCCGCCGGGCCGGTATTTGCCGAATCATTACCGGGGATCGCTCAACCGTTCGAGCACGGGCTGCGTGGCGCCCGGCCAGGGACGCCCCCCGCCTACCGCTCCGAGTGCCCGCATACCCTCCTACGTATGACTCCCCGCGCCGCCACCCGCCCCGTGGGCACGGTGACGCGCGGGACGACCAATCCCAACCGGCTGCGCCGCATGGACCGCTGGATCGCGGCGACGCACGGAGCCGAGCTGCGCCGGGCGTCCGACCCCGTCGCCGTCGACCTGGGTTACGGCGCCGCCCCCTGGACGGCCGTGGAACTGCTGCACCGCCTGCGTACGGTCGCGCCACGCGCGCGCGTGGCGGGCGTCGAGATCGAACCCGCGCGGGTCGCGGCGGCGAAACCGTACGAGTGCGAGGGGCTGGTCTTCCGGCACGGCGGCTTCGAGATCCCGGTCCCCGGGCGGCTCCATCTCGTGCGTGCCGCCAACGTCCTGCGGCAGTACGACGAGGCCGAGGTGGCCGCCGTGTGGGAGCGGCTGTGTTCCCGCCTCGCCCCCGCCGGCGGGAACTCCCGCGGCGGACTGCTCGTCGAGGGGACCTGCGACGAGATCGGGCGCCGGCACGTGTGGGTCGCGCTCGGCCCGGAGGGGCCGCGGACCGTCACCTTCGCGACCCGGCTGGGCTCGCTGGAGCGGCCCTCGGACCTCGCCGAGCGGCTGCCGAAGGCGCTCATCCACCGCAATGTGCCGGGCGAGCCGGTGCACGCCTTCCTGCGCGACTTCGACCGCGCGTGGGCCGCCGCCGCGCCCTACGCGTCGTACGGCGCCCGCCAGCGGTGGATGCGCGCGGTGCGGGACCTCGGCGCCCACTGGCCGGTGACGGACGGGCCGGTGCGGTGGCGGCAGGGGGAAGTGACGGTGGCGTGGGGGGCGTTGGCGCCGCGGGTGTGAACTCGCCGCGCTCCCGCCACCGCCCCTCTGCGCTCGGCCACCGCCCCTCTGCGCTCCGCTGCCTGCCCTCTTCGCTCCACCGGCCGCCCTCTTCGCTCCACTGACGCCCTCTCCGCTCCCGTCGCCGGGAACGATCTCGGTGAGTCGTTCGTCACACCGGCGGGGAGATCGTCAATGCCGGGGGTGGAGGGGCGGGAAGGGGGGAAGCACTGAGTCTGCCGACGCGTGCGGCGACCTCTGTCGTTTCGGGTGGCCGCGTGGCACGATCCCCCAGGCATCCGTAAGTTACTGACGGTTAATCAGTTGTGGGGGCATGGGTATGGGGACGGGCAAGCGTGGCCTGATCGCGTCGGGCGTGACCGTGGTCTGCGCGGTCACCGTGCTGGCGGCACCGGGCACGGCGTTCGCGAGCCCGACACCGACACCGAGTGCGAGCACGTCCTCGACCGCCATGCCGACCAAGGACCTTGAGGCCGTACGCGAGAAACTCGACAAGCTCTACCGCGAGGCCGCCGCCGCCACGGACGCGTACAACGCGGCCGAGGAGAAGGCCGAGAAGCAGTCCGCCGAACTCGTGGAGCTGGCGAAGAAGATCGTCCAGGGCAAGGAGGAACTGGCCGAGCTGAAGGACCGTGCCGGCGCCGCGGCCCGGGCCCAGTACCGCGGCGGCGGACTGCCGGACGAGGCCCACCTGATGCTCAGCGACGACCCGCAGGAGTTCCTCGACGGGGCGGGCCGGGTGCTCCGGGGCCAGCACGCCACCAAGGGCCTGATCGCGGCGATGACCCGCACCCAGCAGGACCTGGAGCAGTACGCCGCGGACGCCTCCGCCCAGTGGAAGAAGCTGGAGGCGGGCCGCAAGGCCAAGGCCTCGGCCAAGAAGAAGATAGAGCAGCGGATCGCGACGGCCGAGGATCTCGAGTCGCAGCTGGAGGAGAGCGAGAAGAAACGCCTCGCCGAGCTGGAGAAGCAGGCCGCGCTCAAAGCACAGACCGCCTGGCTCGACTCCGGCGTCCTCGACGAGATCAGCGGCAACGCGACCGCACAGGGCAAGAAGGCGGTGGAGTACGCGACCGCGCAGATCGGCAAACCGTACGAATGGGGCGCCGAGGGCCCGAAGACGTACGACTGCTCCGGCCTGACGTCACAGGCCTGGGCCAGCGCCGGCAGCGCCATCCCGCGCACCTCGCAGCAACAGTGGCAGCAACTCACCCGGGTCGACGTCAAGGACATGCGCCCCGGCGACCTGATCATCTACTTCGACGACGCCAGCCATGTCGCCCTGTACGTGGGCGACGGCACCATCGTCCACGCCCCCCGACCGGGCCGGACGGTGACGCTCGCGGGGGCGGGGTCGATGCCGATACTCGGGGTGGTGCGGCCGGGGGCCTGAGGTCTGCGGGGGCGCGGGCGGCGTCCGCGAGGGGGGAGGCTCGGCGTGTACGGCGCGGCGCGGCGTGTACGGCGCGGCGCGGCGTGTACGGCACGGCGTGTACGGCACATGAACGCCGCCACCCGGCGGCCCGTGAACCGTGCCACGTGACCTGCCCCACGCCCAACAGTCCGCCAAACACCCCGCGGACGTGACGTTCGTCATCCCCGGCCCGGTACCGGCCTGTCCAACTGCGGTAGGGATCGCGGCATATGACAGCGGCGACCGGCCGCACCGCGTGTCTCACGCCATTCCGTTGCGGTGCCGACTACCGCTATGGTCCCCGTCGGTAGGTCGAGGTCCCTCGCCCTGCCGTGCCCTCGGGGGGAGGGAAGGAACCCAAACGATGCCCGTACCCGTACCGCGGCAGAGAGCGATCCCGGCCGTGGAGAGTGGTCAGGCGCAGGCCGCGTCCCCAGGCGGCGGCCCTTCCAAGGAAGAGGCCCCGCGCCAGGCGGACCCGACCGGGAAATTGACGGCCGGGGACACCGGCCGTCCCGCTGCCACCCACACGACCTTCGTGACCGGCACAGGCGCCGGCGCCGCAAGCGACTCGCACGGCACCTCCGGCACTCCTCTCACCCTCCTGGTGATCGAGGACGACCCCGGCGGTTCCGCCGTCGTGCCCGAGTTGCTGGACTCCGCCGGCAAGCCCATCCGCGTCCGCACGGCCCGCAACCTCACCGAGGCCGCGCGGCTGCTCACCGACGACGTCCAGTGCATCCTGCTCGACCTCGCGCTGCCCGTCACCGGCCGCCCCGGCGACGAGGAGGAGCTCGCCGTGCTCAAGCACGTGCTGGAGCTCGCGCCCCGGCACGCCGTGATCGCGCTCACCACGTCCGGCGACGCCGAGCGCGGCACCGAGGCGGTGCGCGTCGGCGCCCAGGACTATCTCTTCCGCGACGAGCTGGACAGCCGGCTGCTGAGCCGGGCGATCCGGTACGCGGTGGAGCGGAAACGCTCGGACACGGCCGAGCGACGGCTCGCCGAGGGCCGGATGCGCGCGCAGGAGAACCGCCGTCTGGAACGCGGCCTGCTGCCCACCCCCCTGCTGGAGGGCTCCTCGCTGCGCTTCGCCGCCCGCTACCGCCCCGGCCGCTCACGCGCCCTGCTCGGCGGCGACTTCTACGACACCGTCCGCACTCCGGACGGCACCGTCCACGCCATGATCGGCGACGTCTGCGGCCACGGCCCCGACGAGGCGGCGCTCGGCGTGGAGCTGCGCATCGCCTGGCGCGCGCTGACGCTGGCGGGCCTGTGCGGCGACCAGCTGCTCGGCACGCTCCAGCAGGTCCTGGAGCACGAGCGCTCCGACGAGGAGATCTTCGCGACCCTGTGCACGGTCGACATAGCGCCCGACGGCCGCCGCGCGGGCCTCTGCCTCGCCGGCCACCCGTCCCCGCTGGTCGCCCGCCCGGGCCGGCCTGCCCAGCTGCTGCCGTACGACAACAACGGCCCCGCCCTCGGTCTGCTGCCGGGCGCCCGCTGGCCGCGGATGCAGGTGGAGCTGGGTGCCGAATGGAGCCTGATGCTCTACACCGACGGTCTGATCGAGGGCCGCGTCGGCGAGAGCGGCGAGCGGCTCGGCCAGGACGGCATGGTGCGGATGGTCCGGCGCCAGCTCTCCGAGGGCCTGCGCGGCGAACAACTGTTGCGGGCGGCGGTGAACGAGGTCCGCGACCTCAACGGAGGCGAGCTGACGGACGACGTGGCGGTCGTACTGCTGGACCGGGTGCCGTAGGGCGCGGACACCGCTGCAGGGCCGGACGCCGCGCCCGGACGCCGTAGGACCGGGCACCGCTGCAGGGCCGGAAGCCGCGCCCGGACGCCGTAGGACCGGACACTGCCGTAGGACCGGAGGCCGTAGAGCCGGATGCCCGAGGACCGGGAGTGCGTAGGGTCGTACGCCGAGGTCAGCGTCCGCCGTTGTACGGGCCGTAGGGGCCGTCGCTGCTGGAGCCGCCCCGGCGGCTGCGGCCGCCGCCCGGCAGACCGCGCAGGGCCGGCCGTACGTCGACCATGTACACGATCGTCGCGACGAGGCCGATGATCGGCAGGAACGACAGGATGTTGAAGATCAGGTTCACCACGAAGGCCAGGGCGAGGACGATCAGCCAGAACGGCTTGGTCTTCTTGTCGGCCGCGCGATAGGCGTCCTCGCGGCGTGTGGCGGCGTCGATCAGCGCGAAGCCGCTGAACACGATCAACGCCATGCTCAGCAGCCACATGAAGCCTGCGAATCCCTGCATCAGCACTACGTCCACCACCAGACTCGGCTCGTCCTCACGCGGTCACCGTACCCGTTCCCGCATGCGCCTTACCCGCACAACGGGTCGGGCACTCCGAGAGTGCCCGACCCGTGATCCCTGCCGCGATGACCTACTTCGCGGGAGGCGTGGTCTTCTTGGCGGTGGTCTTGCGGGCGGCCGGGGCCTTCTTGACCGCGGTCTTCTTCGCCGGGGCGGCCTCGGCGGGCGTCGGCACCGCCTTGACCTCGACCGGCTCCGAGGCGACCGGCTCCGGGGCCGGCTCGGCCTTCGGCTCGACGGCGATCGCCAGTTCCTCGATCTCCTCGGCGGCCTCGCCGCGCCACGTCTTCACGGTCTGCTCGCCGTGCTCGGCGACCTTCTCGTAGGTCTCGCGGGCCTTGACGGCGTACTCGGCGGCGACGCCGACGCTGCGGAGAGCGAAGTCCTGGGCGGTCTCGCCCAGCTTCTTCAGGTCCGCGTCGAGGGTGCTGCCGATCTTCTTCAGGTCACCGTCGAGGGTGCCGATGAACTCGCCGACCTTGGTCTGGATGCTCTCCTGAGCCTCCTTGGCCTTGGCACTCGCCTCCTTGGCGCGCGCCTGGGCCTTCTCCTGCACGGTCTTCGGGTCGGTGTTGCGCACGGCGTCGATCCGCGCGGGGGCCTCGGCGCGCAGCTGCTCCACCAGGCCGGGCACCTTCTTGGCCTGCTGCAGAGCCAGGTCGGCGGTGCCGGCGGCGAAGTAGAGCGGAGTCGGGTCGCTGAAGGTCTTGCGCAGGTCGTCGGTGATGGCCATGGTGATGGTCCTCCCGGATTCGCTTTCGGCTGAGGGTTTTGTGGTTCCGCAGTCAGACGGCCGGTGCCCTGGTCCGGCTCAACTGGCCGTCTGCTGCGGGCCGGCGTCATTGCCGCCGGTCGTGCGGGTGGTGCGGGTACGGCGTGCGGCGGGCTTGCGCCCACCTTCCGCGCGGGTTTCCCGTACGGCGCTCTCGCCGTCCCGGGCGCCCATGGCACCGTCGGTCCGTGCACCGGTGACGGCCGCGTCGGGCGTCTGCGTCTCGTCGCCCGCCGCGTCGATCCCGAACCCGTTCTCCTTGCGGAAGGACTCGTAGATCTGGAGCAGCACCTGCTTCTGCCGCTCGTTCAGCGTGGGATCGGCGAGGATGACGGCACGCGTCTCCACCTCGTCGAACTCCCGCTCGGCGTCGAGGATCCCGGCCCGCACATACAGCGTCTCGGCGGAGATCCGCAGCGCCTTGGCGACCTGCTGCAACACCTCCGCGCTCGGCTTGCGCAGCCCGCGCTCGATCTGGCTCAGATACGGATTGGACACCCCGGCGGCATCGGCGAGCTGCCTGAGCGACAGCTGCGCGTTGCGCCGCTGCTCGCGCAGGTACTCACCGAGATTGCCGACGTTGAGCGTTGCCATGCCTCCACCTTGCCCCACTCCCGCTAACTATTGCAAGCACCCGCTTGCAAAAGTGTGCCGCGCCACGCTGAGGGGGCACGAAGCGGGGCCACCTGGACGAGCAGACGAGCCGGTCCACGGTCTCCGCGCAGGTGTTGCGGCGCCGGATGGAACGCCTCCTGGAGGCCGAGCACGGGACCGGGGCGGTTCCGCTGCCGTCACGGGCGACGTTCTACCGGCTGCTGATATGCGTGCGGCAGCACCGAGGCCCGTCCAACGCCTGCAGCGACCCTCCCTCTGGCTGACGTCCCGGCTGGATCCGATCGACCAGCTCAGCGTCCTCAGCGGACAGTCCCGCACCACGATCCAATACGCGATTCCCCGCTGGGAGAACAAGTCGTGGAACGTCTCGAACGGGCCCCTCGCACTCACTCCCCGGTGGGCATGCCAGCGCTGTGTTGCCCGCAGGACCGGAAATCCGCAACAGGACGTCATGGTCTGGATGTCGAAGCATCACGACCAGGTCTGCATCCCGATCGTCTCTGGATCGGCCGCGCCGTCGACAGCGCGGCACGACAATACGACCTGGCTGACCTGCCTGAAGTCGTCCAGGCCCAGCGGCGGCACTACCGGCTGTTACGCCGCTACGGCCCAGCAGTGATCGCTGCCTGCTACGAGCGCTGCTCCACCTTCTGGCACAGCCTGTTCCAGCGGGGCTACCGCCTGAGCGATCGGGCAGAACAGCTCCGGCGGATGTCGCCGAACGACCGCCAGGTCCGCCCTTGGGAACCACAGCGATACGCGGCGGTCTATCCCGAGATCGTCGAAGCCATGTCGCTCTACGCGTCTTCGCACTGGCGCAGCCTCGCACTGGGCGAGGAGAGCAGATGAGGCTGTTCAAGGCGGGGTTCCATCGAAGTCTGTCCCAGGAACGCTCCCTTCGCACCACCGCAAGACACTGGTTTCCCACCGAGATGATCATGACTGCATGGCGCATCGAACAGGCCATCAAGTCCGCCGAGATCAATGAAAACCAGCGGGACTCGCCCGGAGTTGAGTGAGACGCACTGGCGAAACGTGTCTCACCCAACTCCGGGCACCTCACGTCATCGCGGCACGGGTGACCGCACCACGAAACCACCGCCCGTCACCGGTCCGAACATCGCTCAATGCGGGGATGCAGAACTCCGTGATCACGGCGTCAGGCGCACTCTTAGCAGCGCTCATCGGTCTCTCCGGCGCGCTCTGGGCGACCATCAGCAACCAACGAAAGCCGCAACAGGCACAGCGCGACGCCTGGAAAAAAGACGGTCAGCGTACCTCCCACCCGCTTCTCCTCGTCCCCGGTCGGCATTGACAACCGTCCTCGCACCCCTCCATCATCATTCCACTAATCAAGTAGTGGAATGGTGGTGGTGATCGTGGAGTATCGCATCGACAGGCGGAGCGGGGTCCCCGCCTTCCAGCAGATCGTGCAGCAGACCAAGCAGGCCCTCCGGCTGGGCGTACTCGTGCCGGGTGACCGGCTGCCCACCGCCAAGGAGGTCGCCGAGACCAGCACGGTCAACCCGAACACCACCCTCAAGGCGTACCGCGAGCTGGAGCGCGAGGGCCTGGTCGAACCGCGACCGGGCCAGGGCACCTTCGTACGCCGCACGCTGGGCCGCCCCGAGACGGGCACCGACTCGCCGCTGTACGCGGAGCTGGTGGCGTGGATGTCGAAGGCGGCCGGGGCCGGTCTGGAGCGGGAGGACGTGGCCGCGCTGGTCGCGTCGGCGATGGAGAAGCAGTACGCCGCCGGGAACGTGGCGGCAACGGGGTCCACGACAACGGGGTCCACGGGGGCCACGACAACCAGGAGCACAGGTGAGTGAAGGTATGTACGCGGGGGAACCGGCGATCGAGGCGTACGGGCTGGGGATGCGCTACCGGCGGGGCTGGGCGTTGCGGGACTGCTCCTTCCGGCTCCCGGCGGGACGGATCTGCGGCCTGGTGGGACCCAACGGGGCGGGCAAGACCACGCTGCTGAGCATCGCGGCCCATGTCCTGCAGCCGACGAACGGCTCGATCAGCCTGTTCGGTGAGGCTCCGGGCTCGGTGGAGTCCGGTCGGCGCACAGCGTTCCTCGCCCAGGAGAAGCCCCTGTTCCGCCGTTTCACCGTGGCGGAGACCCTGCGTCTGGGCCGGGAGCTGAACCCCGGCTGGGACCAGCGCGCCGCCGAGGGCATCATCCGCGCGGGCAACGTGCCCTTCGACGCGAAGATCAGCACCCTCTCCGGAGGCCAGCGCACCCGCGTCGCCATCGCCCTCGCCTTCGGAAAGAGCCCCGACCTGCTGATGCTCGACGAGCCGATGTCGGACCTCGACCCGGTCGTGCGCCACGAGATCATGGGCACCCTCCTCGCCGAGGCCGCCGAGCGCGGAACCACCGTGCTGATGTCCACCCACGTCCTCGCCGAACTGGAGAACGTGTGCGACTACCTCGTCGTCGTCTCCGGCGGCGGAGTGCGCCTCGCCGGTGACGTGGACGAGCTGATGTCCGTGCACACCCTGGTCACGGGCGCGAAGGAGGGTGACGGCATGCCTCCCGCCCTCGCCCTCGGGCACCACACCCTCGTCGAGTCCCGGACCAGCGGACGGCAGTTCACCGCGCTCATCCGCCCCGAGGGCCCGGTCACCGGCCCCTGGGACCTAAACGCCCCGAACATGGAGGAACTCCTGCTCGCCTATCTCCGCTCACCCGACGCACCACCGCTGATCACCCCCACCGCCCAGGTCCACGGCCAGGGGTTCGGCACCGGGGCGGTGGCGGCATGAGCACCTTCACCCGCAGCTCGACCAGCACCTCGACCGGCTCCACGAGCGACGGCAAGAACGGGACCACCGACGGGACCATGAACGCGACCACCACGGAGGCCAACCGGCGCCCCCGACTCAGCGGTATGACCTGGCTGGTCTGGCGCCAGCACCGGGCCGCGTTCTGGACGATCCTCGCCGCCACCGCGCTCTCCGTGGCCTGGATCGTCTACCAGCGCGGCCAGCTGGTCGACTTCCTCGACGGTTACGGCTATCCCGGCAAGAGCCTCGACGAGGCGGGCGGCAGGTTCCAGCAGTACAACGACGCGTTGTCCTTCGTCTCCACGGGTCTCCAGGCGATACCCATCCTGCTCGGTGTCTTCCTCGGCGCCCCGCTCATCGCGGGCGATCTGGAGAACGGCACCGCCAAGCTGGTCGCCGCCCAGTCCATGAGCCGGACCCGCTGGCTCGCCACGAAGCTGGCGCTGGCCGGACTGGTGGTCGTGGTGAGCACGGGCGTGTTGTCGGCGGTGTTCGGCTGGTGGTGGAACCCCGTCAAGTCCGAGGCCACGGTCATGGACTGGACCTCGGGCGCCGCGTTCAACACGACGGGCCCGGTGCCTGCCGCCCTCACCCTCTTCTCCGTCTTCGGCGGGGTGGCGATCGGTGTGGTGCTGCGACGCACGCTGACGGCCATGGTGGTCACCTTCGGTTTCACCGTCGTCCTCCAGCTCGTCTGGGGCTACTTCCTGCTGTCGCTCGGCAACGTCGTCACGGTCACGACGAACAAGGGTGTCACAGGCGAGAACGTGTCCCCGTCGCTCCCCCACGGCGCCTACGAAATCGATCAGTCGTATGTCACCGGCAGCGGGGATCTGGTGGGCTGGGGCACCTGTTCGGGGTCGCAGACCGACGCGGCACGGCAGGTGTGCCTGGACAAGGCCGATGTCGTGGGCTGGTCGGTGGATTACCTCCCGATGTCGCAGATGAACGCCATGCAGTGGTTCGGGGCGTCGATTCTGTTCGCCCTGACCGCCGGTGTCGTGGCGTTCCTCTTCTTCTGGGGTCGTAAGCGGCTCGTCTGAGGTCGTACGCCCCGCGCCCCTTTGCGAAGGGGCGCCTCTTTCCCCCTCCGTTTCTTTCTTTCCCCCTCTGTTTCTTTGTCCCGTCCGCCGGGCTGCTCTGCCATGCCCGAAGGTCCGGAGAGAAAGGCATGCCTTGAATCACCGTAAGAGGCGAACGAGTGAGGCTTCCGCTCTCGCCGTGCTCGTCGCCGCCGCCCTTGCCTCGGCCCTGCTCGGTGCCCCGGAATCCGGGGCCGCACAGTCCGCCGGCGGTACGGCAGGTACGGCCGGCGCCCTCGGCAAGGCCAGGACAGTCACCCTCGTCACCGGCGATCGGGTCACCCTGGACCCCACCGGACAGGTCACCGGTGTGCGGCCCGGCAAGGGGCGGGAAGGTACGGCCTTCCGAATAGCGCGGGACGCCGACCGCACCTACGTCGTGCCGCGTGATGCCGAGCGGCTCCTCGCGAACGGCACCGCCGACCGGCGGCTGTTCGACGTGACGCAGCTGGTCAAGTGGGGTTACGGCGACGCGGCCCGCCCCGACCTCCCGCTGATCGTGACGTACGCCAAGGGCCGCACCCTCGCGCCGAGCACGCTGTCCGCCGCCGGAGCCCGGGTCAGCCGGGACCTGTCCAGCGTCAACGGCGACGCGCTGAAGGCCCGTAAGTCCGAGGGCGCCGACCTGTGGGAGGCGCTCACCGGGAGCGGGGGGACGGCGCGGGAGAGGTCGGCCGCCGCCGACCGGGTCGAGAGGATCTGGCTCGACGGGAAGGTCGAGGCGGCCCTCGACCGGAGCACCGCGCAGATCGGTGCCCCCGAGGCCTGGGCGGCCGGGTACGACGGCACGGGCGTCAAGGTCGCCGTGCTGGACACCGGGGTCGACGGCACGCACCCGGATCTGAAGGGCCGTATCGACGCGGCGAAGAACTTCTCCGAGGCGGCGGACACCGTCGACCGGGTGGGTCACGGCACGCATGTGGCGTCCACGGTCGCGGGGTCCGGCGCGCACTCCGGGGGGAAGTACAAGGGGGTCGCGCCGGGCGCCCGGCTGATCAGCGGCAAGGTGCTCGACGACGGCGGCTACGGCGAGGAGTCCGGCGTCATCGCCGGTGCGCAGTGGGCCGTCGCGCAGGGCGCCGAGGTGGTCAACCTGAGCCTGGGCGGCCCCGACAGCCCCGGTGACGACCCCCTCGAACAGGCGGTGGACGAGCTGTCCGCCTCCTCCGGCACCCTCTTCGTGATCGCCGCCGGCAACGAGGGCCCCGCCGCCGGCACCGTCGGTTCGCCGGGCAGCGCCGCCGCCGCGCTCACCGTGGGCGCGGTGGACCGCACCGACGCGATGGCCGATTTCTCCAGCCGCGGCCCGACGGCGGACGGTTCCCTCAAGCCCGACCTCACCGCCCCCGGCGTCGACATCGTCGCCGCGAAGGCCGCCGAGGGCACGGAGGGCGACCCGGCCGCCGACGGCTACGTCTCGATGAGCGGTACGTCGATGGCGACCCCGCATGTCGCGGGCGCCGCCGCGATCCTCGCCCAGCGCCACCCCGACTGGACCGGTGAGCGCATCAAGGCCGCGCTCACCGCATCCGCCAAGCCCACCCCCGGCGTCTCGGCGTTCGCGCAGGGCACGGGCCGTACGGACATCGTCCGCGCCCTCGACCAGCAGCTCACCACCAACCCGGCCACCCTCGGCTTCCCCGCCCAGCAGTGGCCGCACACCGACGACCAGCCGGCCACGAAGACGGTCACCTACCGCAACGACGGCGACCGCCCCCTCACCCTCGACCTGAGCACCGAGGCGTACGGCGAGGACGGAAAGCCCGCCGCCGAGGGCATGTTCGAGGTCTCGCCGAAGCAGCTCACGGTTCCGGCGGGCGCCACCGCGACCGCCCAGGTCACCGCCGACAGCGGCGCGGGCACGGCCGACGGCGGCTTCGGCGGCTCGGTCACCGCGACGGACGGCGCGGGTACGACCGTACGGACCGGCATCGGCGTACACCGCGAGGTCGAGTCGTACGACCTGACGGTCAAGCACCTCGACCTGCAGGGCAAGACCGCCACCCGTTCGCAGACCGGGGTGCAGGGCCTGGACAACGAGATCTGGCAGGACTACTCCGACGACACGGACGGCGAGTTCACCGTACGGCTACCCAAGGGGCGTTACAGCCTCGAAGGCCGGATCGATACGGGCGCGACCCCCGAGTCCGGGGACCTGGCCCTCCTCCTCAACCCGAAGTTCTCGCTCACCCGTGACACCACCCTCGTCATGGACGCCCGCAAGGCCAAGCCGGTCCGGATCACCGTGCCGGACGCCAAGGCCAAGCACACCGCCGCCACCCTCAACTACGGGTTCGACATCGACGGGCACCGGAGCGTCAGCACGTACGACATGGGCAGCTTCGCCAAGCTGCGGGTCGGGCAGTTCGGCGCCCGGCTGCCCGCGAACGAGTCGTTCGCGCAGTACAACGGCACCTGGACGCACGGCAGTACGAACTACCGGCCGGCGATGAACCGTACCGGCGATCTGTCCGGCTTCACCGCGAACCTGAAGCGCTCGCAGTTCGCCAAGGTCAGCATCCCCGCCGGTGCGCCCGCCAAGGGCAAGAAGGGGTCGCTCGTCGCCGCGCCCCTCACACCGGGGGACGGCTTCTGGCTCGACTTCCACCCGACCGAGTTCTCCCTGCCCGCCACCCTCACCGAGTACGTCCTGCCGGGCGTGAAATGGCGGTACGCCCTCTGGCAGACGAGCGGCACGGACGCGGACGGCGAAACCGTGTACGACGCCGGCCAGTGGACCGCGAACCCCCGGGCGTACAGCGCGGGCAAGCAGTACACCGAGCGCTTCAACACCGGCGTCTTCGGCCCGCACCTCACGGGCCCGCTGACCGGCAACGAGGACCGTCCGGGCGCGGTCCGCGTCGGTGACACCTTCATGGCGTACCTTCCGCTCTTCTCCGACGGCGCCGGTCATGTCGGCGACTCCCGTTACGGCAAGGCCAGGAGCACCCTGTACGCGGGCGGCACGAAGATCTTCGCCGCGGACACCGACCTGGCCGGGGTCTCGTACGAACTCCCCGCCGCCAAGCGCACGTACCGCCTGACGACGGACGTCTCCCGTCCGACCTCGCTGTCGTCGGTCTCCACCCGGGTCACCGCCGAGTGGACCTTCACCTCCGCGCACGTCACCGGTGCCGGGCAGCGGCTGCCGCTGTCGGCGGTCCGCTTCTCGCCCAAGCTGAGCCTGGCGAGCACGGCCAAGGCGGGTACGCGTTTCTCTGTCCCGTTCACGGTCGAGGGCGCGGCCACCGCGCGCACCGCCCGCAAGTTGGCCTTCTCCGTCTCGTACGACGACGGCCGGACCTGGCACCCGACGAAGGCGGTCGACGGCAAGCGCCTCGACCTGCGTCACCCGGCGAAGGCGGGCGCGGTCTCTCTGCGCGTGACGCTCACGGACGCGGCCGGCAACACCCTGAAGCAGACGATCCACCGGGCCTATCGGACCGTCAAGTAGGCCTCTGTACACGTGTGTTGGTTGGACGCCCGGGTCGGCTTCGGCCGGCTCGGGCGCTCTTGCCGTGAACGGGACCCGCTGACCGTCGGAAAAATGCTCGGAGTCAGCCGAGACGAACACAAGCTGAACCGTCTCACTGATCTCCGGGCACCGCAGGTCACCGACTCGCGCTACCCGGACTTACCTGAGACAGGACACGGGCGCTCAGGCCGCGGCCGCGCCGAACCACTTCGGCAGGTGGCCGAGCAGATCCTGCTGGTCGTCACCGACCCACGCCACGTGGCCGTCCGGCCGCAGCAGCACCGCGGGTACGTCGAGTTCCTCGCTGGAGTCGACGACGTGGTCGACCCGGTCCGCCCAGCCCGCCACCGAGAGCCCGCCGGTCCGGTCGAGCAGCAGGCCGCGGGCGCCGTGCATCAGCTCGTAGAGGCGGCCCTGCTTCAGCCGCACGTCGCGCAGCCGCCGGCCGAGCAGTTCATGGCCCTCGCCGAAGTCGTAGCGGACGTCGACCGCGGTGATCATCCCGGTCACGTACCGGTTCACCTCCTCGAAGTCCATCAGCGTCGCGAACAGCTCCCGCAGCGCCGTCGCACCCGGATCGGTGCCGAGGAGCGTGATCTGCGCGCGGGTGTTGTCCAGTACGCGGGCGGCCACCGGGTGCCGTTCGGCGTGGTAGCTGTCCAGCAGTCCTTCCGGTGCCCAGCCGTTGACCGCAGCGGCCAGTTTCCAGCCGAGGTTGAACGCGTCCTGCACGCCGAGGTTGAGTCCCTGTCCGCCGGTCGGCGGGTGGATGTGCGCCGCGTCGCCGGCCAGCAGCACCCGTCCGACCCGGTAGCGCTCGGCCTGCCGCGTCGCGTCGCCGAAGCGGGACAGCCAGCGCGGCGAGTGCACGCCGAAGTCGGTGCCCGCGACCGCCCGCAGCCGCTTCTTGAAGTCCTCCAGGGTCGGCGCGGCCGCACGGTCCTCGGCCACACCCTCGGCGGGCACGATGACGCGGTACGCCCCCTCCCCCTGGGGGACGACACCGAACCGCAGGTGGGTCTTGCGGACTTCCTCGACGACGGCGGCGATCGTCGCCGGATCCTCGGTCGCCCGCATGTCGCCCAACAGGGTCTCGACCTTGGCGGGCTCGCCGGGGAAACCGACGCCGATCAGCTTGCGCACCACACTGCGTCCGCCGTCGCAGCCGACGAGGTAGCGCGAGCGCAGGCTCGTGCCGTCGTCCAGCTCAACACTCACCCCGGCCCCCTCGTCGGCCTGGCTCAGCCCGACGACCTCGCAGCCGCGCCGGATGTCGGCGCCGAGTTCGAGGGCACGTTCGTTGAGCAGCCGCTCCGTGACCGGCTGCGGGGTGGCGAGACCGTAGGGGTGCGCCGTGTCCAGCCGGTCCGGCCACGGCTTGGCGATGCCGCCGAACAGACCGCCGACCTGGAACTTCTCACTGACCGCGAGGAACCGGTCCAGCAGACCGCGCTGGTCCATCATCTCGACGCTGCGCGCGTGCAGGCCCTGCCCGCGCGACTGCTCGGTCGGCTCGGTCAGCTTCTCCAGCACGACCACCCGCACATCCGCCAGCCGCAACTCACTGGCCAGCATCAAGCCGGTCGGTCCGCCGCCGACCACGATCACGTCCGTCTTCAAAGCGCCCCCATTTGACGAGATACACACATCCAGGCCGCCGTTTCCGCAGGTCCTGGCCCTGGCCGACGATTCTGCGGCACGACCGGGGCCTTGCCGCAAGCCCCCCGCCGCGCTATACCTTGAGCATGGCAAGGAGTGGGCACACCGGTCGTGCGATGCTGGTCCGGTGACGCTTGGGGACCTCGTTCGGCTCCGCCGGGCCCGCGACCAGATGGACCGCGACTACGCGGAGCCCCTCGACGTCCCCGCACTGGCACGCGCCGCCCACATGTCGGCCGGCCACTTCTCCCGCAGCTTCCGCGCCGCCTTCGGGGAGACCCCGTACAGCTACCTGATGACGCGCAGGATCGAGCGCGCCAAGGCACTGCTGCGGCGCGGCGACCTGTCGGTGACGGAGGTCTGCTTCGCCGTCGGGTGCACCTCGCTCGGGTCGTTCAGCTCGCGGTTCACCGAGCTGGTGGGCGAGAGCCCGAGCGCGTACCGGGCGCGCCCGCACGACCAGGGCGCGGCCATCCCGGCCTGCGTCGCCAAGATCTTCACGCGACCGGTCCGGAACGCGGAACCGCTCCGGACCCTGGAACCGCTCAGGAACCTGGAAGCGGTCAATAACGAGGGACCGCCGGGCCACGCGGAAACGGTCGAGAACACCGAACCGGTGGCCGCCGCGAAAACAGTCAAGAAAGCAGACCCGGTGGGCGCCGCGGAAGCCGTCAGAAACGAAGAAGCGAAGGACGCCGCCCGCCCGTAGCGTGGCCGCATGGACGTCAAACTTTCACAATGCTTCATCGCCGTCGACGACCACGACAAGGCGCTCGCCTTCTATCGGGACGTGCTCGGACTCGAGGTGCGCAACGACGTCGGGTTCGAGGGAATGCGCTGGGTGACCCTCGGCTCGCCGTCGCAGCCCGACGTGGAGATCGTCCTGGAGCCGCCGCTCGCGGACCCGAACGCCTCGCCGGCGGACCGGCAGGCCATGGCGGAGCTGCTGGCCAAGGGCATGCTGCGCGGCGTCATCTTCTCGACCGACGACTGCGACGCTACATTCGAGCGCATCCAGGCCTCGGGCGCCGAGGTGCTGCAGGAGCCGTTCGACCAGCCGTACGGGGTGCGTGACTGCGCCTTCCGCGACCCCGCGGGCAACATGCTGCGCTTCAACCAGCGCCCCGGCACGTGAGCCTGCCGCAGGCCGGCCACCGTACCGGCGATCGCACCCGCCAGAGACCGCCAAGGCGCCCCGCCCGACAGATGGAGGACCGATGAGCACGGTCACGAGGACGGACACGCGGCCGTCGACGCCGCACGTCGCCGACAGCCACGATCTGATCCGCGTGCAGGGCGCACGCGTGAACAACCTCAAGGACGTGAGCCTCAAGATCCCGAAGCGCCGGCTGACGGTGTTCACCGGTGTCTCCGGCTCGGGCAAGAGCTCCCTGGTCTTCAGCACGCTCGCCGCGGAGTCGCAGCGGATGATCAACGAGACCTACAGCACCTTCGTGCAGGGGTTCATGCCGACACTGGCGCGTCCCGAGGTCGACGTACTCGAGGGACTGACGACGGCGATCATCGTCGACCAGCAGCGGATGGGCGCCGACCCCCGCTCCACGGTCGGCACCGCCACCGACGTCAACGCCCTGCTGCGGATCCTCTTCAGCCGGCTCGGGAAGCCGCACATCGGCCCGCCCAGCGCGTACTCCTTCAACACCGCCTCGGTCCGGGCCAGCGGCGCCATCACGGTCGAGCGCGGTGCCAAGAAGGCGGTGAAGGCGACGTACAACCGCACCGGCGGCATGTGTACGCGCTGCGAGGGCCGGGGCACCGTCTCCGACATCGACCTCACCCAGCTCTACGACGACTCCAAGTCGCTCAACGAGGGTGCGCTCACCATCCCCGGCTACAGCATGGACGGCTGGTACGGCCGCATCTTCGCCGGCTGCGGCTTCTTCGACCCGGACAAGCCGATCCGCACGTACACCAAGAGGCAGCTGCACGACCTCCTCCACAAGGAGCCGACCAAGATCAAGGTCGACGGCATCAACCTGACGTACGAGGGTCTGATCCCGAAGATCCAGAAGTCGATGCTGTCCAAGGACATCGACGCGCTGCAGCCGCACGTCCGCGCGTTCGTGGAGCGGGCGACGACGTTCGCCACCTGCCCGGAGTGCGAGGGCACCCGGCTCAGCGAGGGGGCCCGGTCCTCGAAGATCGGGAAGCTCTCCATCGCCGACGCCTGTGCGATGGAGATCAGGGACCTGGCGGCATGGCTGCGCGGCCTCGACGAGCCGTCGGTGGCGCCGCTGCTCGCCGCGCTGCAGCACAGCCTCGACTCGTTCGTGGAGATCGGTCTCGGTTACCTCTCGCTGGAGCGGCCGTCGGGCACGCTGTCGGGCGGCGAGGCACAGCGCGTCAAGATGATCCGCCATCTCGGCTCCTCGCTCACCGACGTCACCTACGTCTTCGACGAGCCCACGATCGGGCTGCACCCGCACGACATCGAGCGGATGAACAAGCTGTTGCTGCGACTGCGGGACAAGGGCAACACGGTGCTCGTCGTGGAGCACAAGCCGGAGACGATCGCGATCGCCGACCACGTCGTCGACCTCGGCCCCGGCGCCGGTACGGCGGGCGGCACCGTCTGCTTCGAGGGCACCGTCGAAGGGCTGCGGAAGAGCGGCACCATCACCGGCCGCCATTTCGACGACCGGGCCTCCCTCAAGGAGACGGTGCGCAAGCCCACCGGCACGCTGGAGATCCGCGGCGCGTCGGCGAACAACCTGCGCGACGTCGACGTCGACATCCCGCTCGGAGTACTCGCCGTCGTCACCGGCGTCGCCGGCTCCGGCAAGAGCTCGCTGATCCACGGGTCGATCCCGGCCGGCGAGGGCGTGGTGTCGATCGACCAGAGCGCGATCCGGGGCTCGCGACGGAGCAACCCGGCGACGTACACGGGGCTGCTGGACCCGATCCGCAAGGCGTTCGCGAAGGCCAACGGCGTGAAGCCGGCGCTGTTCAGTGCCAACTCCGAGGGCGCGTGCCCCACCTGCAACGGCGCCGGCGTCATCTACACCGACCTGGCGATGATGGCCGGCGTGGCCACCACCTGCGAGGACTGTGAGGGGAAGCGGTTCGAGGCGTCGGTCCTCGATCACCACCTCGGCGGCCGCGACATCAGCGAGGTGCTCGCCATGTCGGTGACCGAGGCCGAGGAGTTCTTCGGCAGCGGCGAGGCGCGCACGCCGGCCGCGCACCGCATCCTCGACCGGCTCGCCGACGTCGGGCTCGGCTACCTCAGCCTCGGCCAGCCGCTCACCACGCTGTCCGGCGGCGAGCGGCAACGGCTCAAGCTGGCCACCCACATGGCCGAGAAGGGCGGCGACCAGCCCGTCTACGTCCTCGACGAGCCGACCACCGGCCTCCACCTCGCCGACGTCGAGCAGTTGCTCGGTCTGCTCGACCGGCTCGTCGACTCCGGCAAGTCGGTCATCGTCATCGAGCACCACCAGGCGGTCATGGCGCACGCCGACTGGATCATCGACCTCGGCCCCGGCGCCGGTCACGACGGCGGCGAGATCGTCTTCGAGGGCACGCCGGCCGAGCTCGTCGCCGCCCGTTCCACCCTCACCGGCGAGCACCTGGCGGCCTACGTCGGCACCTGACCGGCTCCCTCGGGGGCAGCGTGCGGGCCCCGGCGGCCGGGCGCCCGAGTCGACGCCTCCCGCGTCGACACCTCCCGCATCGGCGCCTCCGGCGTCGACACCTCCCGCGACGTCCGGACGCGGCTGAGACGGGGCGCCAAGTACCCACTTATTTGTGGGTACTTGGCAGCTCCGGCCGCACGAACGAGGCTGGTGGTGGCCGGACAGCAGTCGGCCGTCAGGGGGCCGCCAGCTTCTCCAGGCGACGGTGGCCCCAGTCGGAAAGGGGGGCCAGAGCCTCGGAGAGTTCACGACCGAACCCGGTCAGGGAGTACTCGGTCCTGAGGGGCAGCACGTCGTGCACCTCCCGGTGCACCAAGCCGTCCTCCTCCATCTCGCGCAGCGCCTGAGTCAGCACCTTCTCGCTGAGCCCGGGCAGCCGTCGCCGCAGCTCACCCGGCCGGTACGGGCCGGACTCCAGCAGCCACAGCAGCGCGGTCTTCCACTTGCCGTCGATCACGGAGATCGCGGCGGTCACTCCACACACGTTCAGGTCCCGGGCACGCGCACGCGTCATCCTCGCCCCATTTCTCACGAATCATCACTGTTCTCAAGGGAGTTCAAGCATGTCCAAGTCCACCGACCAGTCTGCCGTCACCGTCCTCGGACTGGGGCCGATGGGCCGTGCCCTCGTGGGCGCGTTACTGGAGGCGGGGCTGCGGGTCACGGTCTGGAACCGCACGCCGGGGAAGGAAGGGGAGCTGCTCGACCGTGGGGCCGTGGCCGCGCGGTCGGCGGCGGAGGCGGTCGCCGCGAGCGCGCTGACCGTCGTCTGCGTGGTGAACTACGACGCGGCCGACGCCATCCTGCGAGGCGAGGCGGTCACCGACGCCCTCAAGGGCCGCACCGTCGTGAACCTGACCGCCGACACCCCCGACCGCGCCCGGAACACGGCCGGCTGGGCGGCCGACCACGGCATCCGCTATCTCGACGGCGCGATCATGACGCCGACGACGACCATCGGCACGCCCGAGGCGGTGTTCCTGCACAGCGGCCCCGAGGAGCTCTACCAGGAGCACCGGGCCGTGCTGGACGCGCTGGGCGGCACCCACACCCACCTCGGTGAGGAGATCGGCCGGGCCGCCTCCTACGACATCGCCCTGCTCGACGTCTTCTGGACGGCGATGTCGGGTTACGCGCACGCCCTGGCGGTGGCACGCGCGGAGGGCATCACCGCCCGGGAGTTCACCCCCTTCGCCCAGGGCATCGCCGCGATCCTCCCGCCGCTCTTCGAGGAGTTCGCTCGGGACGTCGACAGCGGCACCTTCTCCGGCGAGCTCAACCCGATCACCTCGGCGGTGTCGACGATGGCGCACATCGTCCATGCCTCCGAGTCCCACGGCATCGACGCGAGCGTGATGCGCGCGACCGAGGGCCTGGCCCGCCGAGTCGTCGGACTCGGCCACGGCACGGACGGGTTCATGCGGGTCACGGACCTGCTGGGCCGCCGCTGAGGGGTCCCGCTGAGCGGCCGCGCTGACAGGTCGCGCCGAGGGAGGCGTCGGGCGTCTAGAACGGCAGCGGCCGTCCGTGCACCACCTCCAGCCGGGACACCGCCCGCGTGAGCACCACGTACAGCCGGTGCAGCCCCCGCTCCTCCGCCTCCGCGATGGCCGCGGGCTCGACGGCGACGACATGGTCGTACTCGAGGCCCTTGACGAGGGTCGCGGGGACGACGCTCACGCGGGCGGCCGGCGCGTCCGGGCCCGCGGCCGGGATCCCGGCCGCGTCGAGCGCCCGTCGCACCCGGTCGACGTCCGTGTCGGCCGCGACCACCCCGACAGACCCCTCGTGCGCCGACGCGTCCCGTACGGCGTCCACGACCGCACCGAGCAGGTCACCGGCCGGAACCGGGCGGATCCGCAACTCCCCGTCCCCGCGCAGCGACTCCCCCGCCGGGACGTCGACGTCCAGCCTCGCCAGCAGCCGGTTGGCGAGGGCCACGACGGCCTTCGGTACGCGGAAGCCGGTCGTCAGCGGAACGACGGCCGCGTCCGGTTTCCCCAGGTGGCGCAGGGTCGTGGTCCAGGACCGGGCCGCCCAGGGCGTGGTGCCCTGCGCGAGGTCGCCGAGGACGGTGAGCGAGCCGAAGGAGGCCCGGCGGGCGATCGCCCGGCACTCCATCGGGGAGAGGTCCTGTGCCTCGTCCACGACGAGATGGCCGTACGCCTGCGGATGCTCGAGGAGTCCGGCGACCTCGTCGAGCAGGACGAGGTCGGCGGCCGACCAGCGCGCCGACTTCCACGAGCGCGGCGGCCTCGCCCACAGCAGGGCCTTCTGCTCGTCGACGTCCAGCAGCCCGTCGGCGGCGGCCGCCAACGCCTCGCGGTCGGTGAGGAGTTCGGCCACCACCTCCTCGGGCCGGACCCGCGGCCACACGGCGTCGACGTACCCCCCGATCACGCGTGACCGCGAGATCCGCTGCACCCAGGCGGCGTTCTGCGGTCCCGCCCGCCGCTCGGCCCGCAACTGCACGCTCCGTACGACCCGACTGCGCACCCGCTCCCGCCCGACACCGTACGGCGGCTCCTCGGCCCGTACGTCGGCCACGATCCGCGCGAGTTCACCGGCGCTCACCCGCCAGCGGTACGACCCGTCGGGCACCGCGAGGGCCTCGGCCGGACCCTGAGCCGACACCCGTGCGTACAGCGCCCGCCGCAGTACCCGTGCCATCCGGGCGTCGTGCTTGACGGCGGCCGTCCGCTCGTCGTCGGCGCCGCCGACGGGGTGCCGGGCGATCTCCTCGAGGAGCGTCGACTGCCGCACGCCCGTCTCGCCCAGGGCGGGCAGGACCGCCGCGATGTACGACAGGAAGGTGCGGTTGGGTCCGAGGATCAGCAGTCCACCGCGCCGGATGCGCTGCGGGTGGGTGTACAGCAGGTACGCGGCCCGGTGCAGGCCGACCGCGGTCTTGCCGGTGCCGGGGGCGCCCTGCACGCACACCGACAGGGCCAGGTCCCCGCGTACGAGATCGTCCTGCTCGGGCTGGATGGTCGCGGCGATGTCCCGCATGGGACCGACCCGGGGGCGCTCGATCTCCCGGGCGACGATGTCGCTCGCGCGGCTCTCTCCCCGGCCGAGGTGCTCGTCCTCCAGCCCCGTGAGGTCGGTGGAGTCGCCCCGGCTGCCGGGCGCCCAGCCGAAGCGGCGGCGGACGGCGACGCCCCGCGGGTCGCCGGCGCTCGCCTGGTAGAAGGCGCGGGAGACGGGGGCACGCCAGTCGACCACGAGGGGCGGGGCGGCGGGGTGCTCGCTGATCCGCAGCCGCCCGAGGTGGTATTCCTGCCCGGCGTGCTCACCGCCCGCGAAGTCCAGCCGCCCGAAGAACAACGGCCCTTCGGGCAGTTCCCGCATCTGTCTGGCCCGGCTGCGCAGCCGGTACCCGAGGACCTCGGCGTCCGCGCCGGAGGCGGAGACGTCCTCGCCGGTGACGACGTGTTCCCCGGCCCCGTCGACCATGGCGGTCAGTGCGGCGCGGCAGCGGTTGTGGTGGGCGCGTTCGCGATGAAGGGCGTCCTGGAGGGAAGGGTCGGGTGACGTCATTCCGGCAAGCGTAGCGGAATAATGTAACTGAGTTAAATTTTTAACTCGGTACCGCTTACTGGCCTGCTCACGCCAGCCGCGGCAATCCCGCCTCCAGTACCCCGAACGCCCGCTCCGCCGCGGCCATCGCGTCCTCCCGCACGTCCGCCGCCCGCTCCCCCTCCGCGATCCGCCGCCAGTTCTCCAGCGCGAGGATCCGCTGTACGGCCACGATCTGCCCGGCGGCCAGCCGTGCCTCCAGCCCACCGCCGAGCGCCTCGGCCAGCGCGGCCTCCGACCGCTCCTGGAACCCGTACAGCCGGGCGACCAGCGCGGGCGTCCCGTAGAGCAGGGCGTGGAAGGCGAGCACCTGGGGATGGTCGTTGAGCCCGGTGACCGGGTCGCACCGCTCCAGCCCGGCGAGAAAGTGCCGCCGCAGCGCGACCAAAGGCGGCGCCTCCTTGCGCCCCACCACCCGCGCGGCCTCCCCCTCGTGATCGGCGAACCGGTGCAGCACGAGGTCCTCCTTCGCCGGGAAGTACCGGAAAAGGGTCGGCTTCGAGATCTCCGCCGCGGCCGCCACCTCGGCGACGGACACCGCGTCGAACCCCTTCTCCAGAAACAGCCGGATCGCGATCTCCGACACGGTCTCGTACATCCGCTGCTTCTTGCGCTCGCGCAGCCCGACCGGGCCCGTCTCGCCGTTCTCAGCCATGCGGTGAGGGTACGCAGCCCGCCCGGCTACCGCGGAACGGTCGGGGGCAGGGCCCGGGTGAGCCGAGGGTGTGCCGCGGACCGGACCGGAAGGCCCAGGGAGGCGGTGGCGGCGGCGAGGGTCATCGCGTACGAGTCGACCGCGCGGCGCACGTTGGGAGCGTCGAGGCCCGCCCCGGTGACGAGCCGGTCGAGGTCGACGTACGCGGAGCGGACGATCTCGACCCACCGGTAGACACGCCAGTCCTGTCGCCAGTCCTTGGTGTACTCGGGGTCCAGCAGGCTCTCCCATCGGCGGAACATGCGGGCCCGGATCTCCGGCCGGGTCGGCGTGAGGTGGAAGTGCCGGACCAGGTCGTACAACGGGTCGCCGACCATCGCCATCTCCCAGTCGATGATGGTCAGCGCCAGGTCGTCGTGCTGGGAGTGCCGGACCAGGTTCCAGGGGTTCAGATCCCCGTGCAGCAGGACGTGGGTGCGCGCGGTGACCCGGTGCCGGGCCAGGATCTCGCTCAGCCGGTCGGCGTCGGGCAACCCGAGGGACTTCGCCAGTCGCTGTGACGGGCTGGGCAACCGCCGTACCAGCTCGACCAGTTGCCGGCTCAGCCAGGTGTAGAAGTCCAGGTTCCCGTCGAGGGGGTCGAGTCCCGTGTGGGCGACGCCGGTCAGGGCGTGGAGCTGGTTGACGAGCCCGTCGGCCTCGTGCGGCAGCAGTCCGTTCACCGGATGGCTGGGGGGCCGGTCACCGTGCGTCGGTCCGACATAGGTGTGGATGGCGAAAGGTTCGTTCGCGTGGCTGGTGCCGAGCGCGAGGACCCGTGGCGCCGTCACGTCCGCCCCGGACTGCTCGATCGCCTGCAGCACCGCGTGTTCGCTGAGGTGACTGGGCTCGAGCCGGCAGAACGAGGTGAGCCTGCGCCGCACGACCACCGGAGCGTCCACCCCGGGCACCCTGACCACGGAGTTCAGGTGCGCGGTGCCCCTGAACACGCGGCTCGCCCGGGCCGCGCCCTCCGCGACCAGAGCCTGTTGCACCGCGGTGCCCGGGAACTCGGGATGCTCCGGCACCCGCCGGTCCGGTTCCCACGCGAGGGCCGGCACCGGCCGGAAGCCGACGCCCCGGCGATGCCGGGAGTCGCGCCAGCGCATCAGGGCCCGTTCGATCTCCGCCTCGCCGGGCACCCTGGCGAGCCCGAGCGGAACGGCGGCCGCCTCCAGGGCCGCGTGGACGGATGCCGTCGCCGCGTTCAGGCTGGTGTCGTCGAGCCGGTCCTCCAGCGACCTCGCCGCGCGCATGACGTCCGGATAGAGGGACTGTGCCCGCTCGAAACCGAGGTAGTGGCGCAGGTCCTTGGTGAGTCCCTTGACCGCCGAAGGACGGTGCCGTTCCATGGCCGCCGCCCAGGCCCGGGTCACGTCGTCCCACTGCGTCACCGGGTAGCGCATACGGACCAGGTGGGTGGCGAGTTCGTGCAACGGGTCGCCGTACGTGGCCAGTTCCCAGTCGATGCAGGCGAGTGGAGCCTCACCCTCGGACACGATGAGGTTGTCCCGGTGCAGATCCGTGTGCAGCAGGTTGTGCGGCCGTCGCGACATGGCGGGGACGAGTTCGGCCAGTCTGGTGAGGGCGTCGGAGGGCACTCCCAGGGCCGCGAAGAGGCCACCGAACTCGGGCCAGTTGGGCAGCCGGATCTCGCGGTCGGTGCGATGGGCCAGGGTGCGCAGAAAACCCCTGCTGTCCGTGGCGCCGCTCGGCAGACCGCTCGGCAGGGCCGGCAGAACGTCCCTGCGGACCTGGGACATGCCCGCGACGGTCTCCATCAGCGCGTCGACCAGCAGCGAATCGACCGGCTTGCCGTTCTCGCAGATGCTGGAGAGGGGCACGCCCTCCACATAGCTGTGCACCGCGGAACCGTTCCGCTTGGCGAGGCATTCCGGAACCCTGGGCACCCGGCCCCTGATCGCACCGAGTACGTCCGCCTCGTTCCAGGTCCTGATCACCACCGGCAGTACGCCCCGTGCCCGCAACCGCACTATCGCCGGCGTGCCCGGCCGACGCCCCACGAACCGCGCCATGGGCTCGGTCAGCGGCAGCACGTAGTTCTGGTTGTGGTGACCGTCGCACGTCTCGCCGTGGGTCCGGGCCCGGCGCACGAACTCGACGTACGGGTCGTGGGTGCCGGCCCTCCCGGGGGGAGGCGATGGAACAGAGCGCGCATCCACCGGCTGCTCCTGGATCAAAGTGCAAGGCTCCGGAAAGTGATGCAGAGCCTAGCGCCGGACCGGGGCTCGTACGACTCGAGTCCTGCGATTCATGGTCTCAATGAGGTATACGAGGTTTGGTGGAGCCTGTGTGGCGATCCCCTAGCTGCCGAACAGTTGAGCGATTGCCGGCAGGCCGACGGCGCGGCACCTGCTCCTGTTCGCGTCATCGCCTGCGCCGCACCACCTCCAGCACCTGCTCGAGGGAGTTCACGATGAACTCGCGCTTGACGCCGACAGCCAGGAGGGCCGCCAGGTTCTTCTCGTTACGCGCGTAGCCCAGGAAGTGGACACCGGCCGTCCGGGCCGCCTCGTAGTCGGTCGGTGCGTCGCCGAACATCAGGGCCTGCGACGGGTCGTGGGCACCCATGTGCGTGAGTGCCTGCCGCAGACAGTGCGGATTCGGCTTCATCAGGTCGAGGTCCGGCGTGCGGCCGCCGATGTACCGGAAGCAGTCGCCGAGTCCACGGGTCTCGATGTAGGCGGAGGCGGCCTCGCCCGCGTTGTTCGTGGTGATGGCGAACCGCGTGTCCCCCGAAGCCCACGTCCTGATCACCGGGTCGGCATAGGGGGTGGGCATCGCCGCCGGGACGGCGGCCAGTTCGCGCCGGGTGAGCCACGTCTCCAGTTCGCGGACGAGGTCACTGCCCGGCCGCCGTCTGTGGATGGCGAGCAGGGCCTCCTGGGGATCAGTGGCGGATCGTTCCTTCTTGTCCAGCAGACTCCCCATCCCCAAACCGTCGATCCACTTCACCAGGTCACGCGCGATGCCGTGCGCGGGATATCCGGCGAACAACCGGCAGATGGGCCCGTCCAGGTCCCAGAGCACGTACCGAGCGGAGGCGATCAGTGAGTCCCGTTCAGCGTGCGTCGTATCAGCAGTCACTAGGAGAGTGTCAGGTCCGTCGTGATGGTTTCCCAGAGGGCGTCGAACCACTTCTGGGATTCCTCCACAAATGCGGCGTCGCGCGGGCCGGCCGCGCTGTCGAAGGAGAAGAGGAGGGATTCGGTGCCGAGGACGTCGTACATGTCGAGGGTGCCGTGGTCCGAGGGCTCCTCGCGGCGCGTGACCATGTAGTACGCCATGAGCGCCTCCGTGCCGTTGAGGAGGTACAGCTTCACCGGCGGGGTGAAGGGCAGGGCGCGGAAGGAGATGCGCACGTCGACGCCGTGCGAGGAGCGCAGGGCCCGGAGGTTGTGGCGCAGGACGTGACCCTGGGCGTTGCGCATGTCCAGCCAGCGCTGGTGGACCGGATCGTCGTCGCCGCCGCCGTCGACCTGGACCGGGAAGGCCAGGGTGATGTCCCGGGACGGCAGGAGGATGCGGGCGTCGATCGAGCGGGGGCGGATGCGGCCCTCGTGGATGTGGCGGATCGGCTCGCCGAGGGCCAGCATCAGCGACTCCGCCGTGAGGCACGCCGCGTCGATGCGCACCTCGGGCGCGGAGAAGGCCGCTGTGAGCCGGGAGGCCAGACCGACCATGGTCGGCTGGGGCTCCTCGCTGGTCGGGGTGACCTCCGCGATCCGCGGCGGGCTCCCCTTGCTCACGTTGCTGAGCAGCCCGTCCTCCTGGAGCACCCGCAGGGCCTGTCGCACGGTGCCCCGCTCCACGCTGAACTCTTCGGCGAGTTCCGCCTGGGTGGGGAGGCGTTGGCCCGCCTTGAGGTCACCCACGCGGATGCGTTCGCGCAGGATGTCGGCGATTTCCTGAGGGGAGAGCCTTCTGCTGCCGTTCACTGCCACGTTCTCCTGGGTCACGACCAAACGCTACAACTTCGATCCATCTGTGGGGAGTTGTTTGAAAGTTGTTTATGGATAGCTGCCAAGTGGGGACAACATAACCATAGTTGGTTGCCAACTTGGTCAAGTTGGCGGAAGTTTTGCCTCCTGTTCCGTCCCGCCCCGGAAGCCCGAAGGGGGAACCACCGTGCCTGTCCTCGCCCTCCTCTGCGCCGTGTTCGTCGTCGGCGTCGAGCAGACCGTCCAGTGGAAGTACGGCGTCGCCGGCATCATCGGCCTGCTGCTGCTCACCGTAGGTATCAAGGCCAAGAGCCCGGCCGTCAGCTCCGTCGGGGCGGTCATGCTCGCACTGCTGGTCACACGGCCCGCCCTGTGACCGAACCGGTGTCCTCGGATGAGCGACCGGTGCCCCGATCAGCCACTGTGGGAGACATCAGCTCGTGAGCAGCAGCTCCGAACTGATCGTCTCCCACAGTGCGTTGAACCACAGGTGGGACTGTTCCACGAACGTCGTGTCGCGCAGGCCGGCGCCCTGCGCGAAGGAGAACAGCATCGACCGGGTGCCCTCGGCGTCGTACATCTCCAGCTGCCCGTGGTCGAACTCCGTCGCGCGCCGGGTCAGCGTGTAGTACGCGAAGAGGGCCTCCTCGCCGTTGAGCAGGTACAGCTTGACGGGTGGGGTGAAGGGCAGCGCACGGAAGGAGACGTGCACGTCGATGCCGTGGGTGGAGCGCAGGGCCAGCAGGTTGTGCTTCAGCACCTGCCCCTGGGCGTTGCGGTGGGCCAGCCAGCGCTTCTGGACCGGGGGGCCGTAGCCGTGGTCCTCGACCGGGACCGGGAAGGCGAGGTCGATGTCCCGGCTCGGCAGCAGCACCCGGACGTCGATCTTGGCCGGTTTCAGCTCCCCGGCGTGGATCTGACGCAGCGGCTCCCCGATGGCGAGCGTGAGGGAGACCGAGGTCAGGCAGAGGGCGTCGATCTCGACGTGCGGGGCCGCGAAGGCGGCCGCGATACGGGGGGCGAGGGCCGCCGTGGTGGGCAGCGGCGGCGCCGCGGGACCGGTCGGCGCCCCGCCCAGGCCCAGGTCGGGAGCCACGGTCGCCGGGCTCCCCTTGGAAACGTTGGTCAGCAGGCGCTCCGACTGCAGGATGTGCAGAGCCTGCCGTACGACCCCCCGCTCGACCCCGAACTCGTCGGCCAGCCTGGCCTGGGTGGGCATGCGCTGGCCCGGCCGCAGTGCCCCGGACCGGATCCGGGCACGCAGCTCGTCGGCCACCTCGCGATGTGTCCTCTGTGGCCGTTGTGACCTCTTCCGCCCATTGACGGCCGGGTGTTTCGGATCCACGACCAAACACTACAACTTCCCGCCATCTTTCGGCAGTTCAAGTGAAGGTGGTTATGAGTCGCTTCCAAGTGGAGAGAAGTACAGTGAAGTTGGTCACCAACTTGAGCAACATGGTCAAACTTCCACGAGGTTGGCCATCGTCCCGAAAACAGAGGGGACCGCCATGCCGCTCATCGCTCTCGCCATCGCCGCCCTCGCGGTCGGCTTCGAAGCACTCGTCCAGTGGAAGCTGGGTGCGATGGGCATCGTCGCCTTCGTCGCTCTCACCGTCGGCGTCAAGACCAAGAGCGCCGCGATCGGCGGCATCGGAGCGGTGATCCTCGTGATGCTGCTCGCCCAGTCCGGCTGATCGGGCTCCCTTCCGGAGGGGAGCCGGGAGCCCGTTCCGTCTGCACAGCCACAACTGAACACCGTCACCACCGAGCACAGCCACAACCGAACAGCCTCAGCACAGCCACAACTTCACAGCTCGCTACGGACACCGCACAGCCACAACCGAACAGCTCGCTACGGATGCAGAGCAAGCACCAATGAGCAAGCAGCACTCAGCAAACAGCAACTAGCAACTAGCAACTAGCAACGGTCGTCGGCCGAAGGGAGGTCTCAGAACATGTCCGGGCACCAAGGCCGCCTGGACGTACGCAGCAGGGCGTCGGCCAACCGGCCGGCGCCCGCTCGTCCTTCCCGGACCCGGCCCAGCGCCGCCAGCCGCACCGCGGACTCGTCGCCCAGCCACAGGGCCGCCAGGTCGCCGACGTCGAGCGTGAGGTCGGCGTTCTCCCGCGTCGGAGTACAGGAGGCGCCCGCCTCCGACGCCTCCAACCGGTACCGCCCGCCGGTCAGGCCGTCCCGGTCGGCCACCTCCAGGACCAGCGTCCCCTCCGCCTCGTACGTCCGCGCCTCCAGCGCTCGTACGACGTCCAGGATCCGCACCCACAGCCAGTCGCCCTGCGTGGTGGCCGTGGCCGCCCTCGGGTTCGGCAGGACGAAAGGAAGCAGGTCGTCGGGGGCCCGCCAGCCGCTCTTCACCTTGGTGACCCAGTCGATCGAGCACAGGTAACGCCACAGGGCGCGCTCGGCGGCCGGGCTCGCCGCGAGCAGCCAGTTCACGGACACCGTGTCGTGCGGCAGCTTGCCGTGCCAGTTGTCGTCGGCCGCGTACGAGACCAGTCCCTCGACCTCACCGTTCGCCGAGCGGTACACCGCGTAGTGCGGCTCCCTCCATGACGGCTCGAACCGTACGACACCGGTGTTGACCCGCCACCACATCTCGTCGCGGCTGACCGCGCCGGGCTGCGCGCGGCGTACCCGCTCGTGGAGTTCGGGGCCGAGCTTGCGGACGTCCTCGCCGTCCACCAGGTCGATACGGCCGCCGTCCTCGGGGCTGCCGGAGCGCCGCGGGTCCAGGCCCGTGCGCGGGACGTCGACCGTCCACTCGGTCATCCAGGTGGCGGGGCCGAAGCCGTAGCGGCCGTAGATCTGGTACTCGGCGGCGATCAGGGTGGCGACGACGTCACCGCGCTCCTTCGCGGCCGACAGGTCCCGGGCCATCATGCGGGTGAGCAGGCCGCGGCGACGGTGGGTGGCGGTGACGGTGACGCCGGTGACGGCGTTCGCGGGGACGGCCGCGCCGCCGACGGCCGTGAGTTCCTGGGCGAAGGACTTGAAGGTGGCGACACAGCGGCCGTTGTCGAAGGCGCCGAGGTAGCGGCCGGAGTCACCGGATTCGAACTGGGCGCGACGGGCTTCGAGCTCGGTCTCGGAGGGGATGGGCTCGCGCAGGAAGCCGGTGTTCACCGCGCGGATCCAGTCGGGGAACTCGGACTCGGTGATGGGGCGGACGTCGATGTCGGGACGGCTCGGGTGGGTCATGGGATCACGGTAGGCGGGCGGCGTGGCGGTGTCGCGAGGGTTTCCCCGCCCCGCCCTCACCCCCGTGCCCGCGCCCCGGCCCACCCCCGCCGCCCCTGCCCGTCCCGCCCCTCAGAACGCCGCCCGGATCTCCCCCACCACCCGGCCCCCGCCCTCCAGCGGCGCCCGCCCGATCCGCTCCACCACCGGCGAGTCCACCCCCATCAGTTCCAGCGCCCGCCCCAGCACCGGCCCCAGTGCCCGGCCGCCGCCGTCCTCCACCTTGAAGGCGAGGGCGCGTCCGTCCGGCAGGGCGACCGCCTGGACCGCCTCCGCGCCCATCTTCGAGAGGGTGCCGGGCACCTCGCGCATCAGCCAGGTGTCGGGGCGGCGGGTGCCGGCGACGTACTCGGGGTGGGCGCGCATGGCGTCCGCGACCCGGCGTTCCGCCGTGCCCGGGTCGGCGTGGACGAAGGTGCGGTAGGCGCGGGCCAGGCCGGTCAGGCTGATCGCCATCAGGGGCGCCCCGCAGCCGTCCGTACCCACCGCGGCCACCTGCTCGCCCGCCGCCTCCTCCACAACCTGGTGGATGAGCCGCTGCAAGGGGTGATCGACCGCGAGATACGTGTCCAGCGGCCAGCCGCGCAGCGCGCACACCGCCAGCATCGCCGTGTGCTTGCCGGAGCAGTTCATGGTCACGCGGGACCGCACCCCGCCCGACACCAGGTAGGTCTCGCGCTCCTCGGCGTCCAGCGGCAGGTCCGGCGGGCACTGCAGCGAGGCCTCGCCCAGGCCGTGCTCGTCCAGCATCTTCTGGACCAGGTCGCGGTGGAAGGGCTCCCCGGAGTGGCTGGCCGCGGCCAGCGCCAGACGCTCGCCCGCGAGGTCCAGGCCCGCCCGCACGACGCCCGCCGCCTGCATGGGCTTGTTGGAGGAGCGCGGGAAGACCGGGGACGTCACGTCGCCGAGCGCCAGCTCCACCGACCCGTCCGCGTCCAGCAGGACCAGACTGCCCCGGTGCCGTCCTTCGACGAACCCGGAGCGCACGACCTCGGCGAGGACGGGCGGTATGGCGGGCAGGGCGGCGGAACGGGACTGGGACATCGGCGGTGGCCTCCGGGGATCAGGTGACCCGCCCCGACAGCGGGCCCCGGGATCGCCGGTACGGCCGCCGCCTCAGGTGAGCAGGTCGTCGACTTGCGCTTCCCCCTCACGGTACCTGCGGGTGATCTCCGCACTGCAGCCGTCCGCCGTGCGCTGCAGCCGCTGCCGGCGCCGGGACACCTGCCGCTCGTACCGCACCAGCCGGCCCATCGCGGTGTTCAGCTCCAGGTCGGTGCGCGCACGCAGGTCCGACAGCTCGACCTCGGCGAGCATCTCCGCGGCCAGCAGCCGGTACTCCTCGCCGTGCGGGGTGCCCAGCGTCACATGGCGGGCGGAGGAGCGGTACCGGGCCGGGGCGTCGGCGAGGATCTCCGACAGCCGGTCGACGACGGCCGCCGCCCCCGCGGGGGACCGCCCGGCCAGTTCCGCCCGCAGGATGTCGATACGGCCCTGGAGCAGCCGCCGTACGTAGCTGAGGTCGGCCTCGTCCCGCTGGGCGTCCCGGCGCAGGGTGCGCAGCTCGGGCAGGCTCAGCAGGGACAGGTCGGGTTCGGTCGGGTCCGCGGGCAGCACCGGGCTGCCCATGCGTTGGACGGGCGGCCGCTGAATTCCCAGCCGCCCCCCGATACTCGGTGTGCTCATGTGCCTCTACCGTCCCCTCGACCGGATGTGGAAGCATCGTGCCACCCCAAGTGGCCGCTATGTGACCGAGTGCCCCCGAACGGCCCCAGATGGCCGGGTAAGCAGCAAAAAATGGCACGTGCGGAGCACCGTCCGCCGCCCGGCATGATGGTCGTATGCGAGCAGTGGTGCAGAGGGTGGACGGCGCGAGCGTCGTCGTGGACGGCGAGACGGTCGGGGAGATCGACGGCGAGGGACTGTGCGTCCTGGTCGGCGTGACCCACGAGGACACCAAGGAGAAGGCGGCCCAGCTCGCCCGCAAGCTGTGGTCGATCCGCATGCTGGCCGACGAGAGGTCGTGCAGCGACATCGACGCCCCGCTCCTGGTCATCAGTCAGTTCACCCTCTACGGCGACGCCCGCAAGGGCCGCCGCCCCACCTGGAACGCGGCCGCCCCCGGCGACGTGGCCGAGCCGCTCGTCGACGAGGTGGTCGCCCAGCTGCGTTCCCTGGGGGCGACGGTGGAGACGGGCCGCTTCGGCGCGAAAATGCGGGTGTCGCTGACGAACGACGGCCCGTTCACCGTCCAGATCGAGATCTGAACCCCGAAAACCCGGGACTCCGGGACTCCGGGACTCCGGGACTCCGGGACTCCGGGACTCCGGGAACGATCTACGGCTCTACGACGACTTCCTGGGCCGCGGCCGTCGTGTCCGCCATCAGCCGCGCGTCCAACGGCACGTTCCGCTTCACCAGTGCCAGCGCGACCGGCCCCAGCTCGTGGTGGCGCACGGACGTCGTGATGAAGCCGATCTTGCGGCCGTCGGGACCCTCGTCCGCGAGGCGGATGTCGGTGCCGGCCACCGGGAGGTGAACCTCGCTGCCGTCGAGGTGGAGGAAGACGAGCCTCCTGGGCGGCTTCCCGAGGTTCTGCACCCGGGCCACCGTCTCCTGGCCGCGGTAGCAGCCCTTCTGGAGGTGCACCGCGGTGCCGATCCAGCCCAGCTCGTGCGGGATCGTGCGGTGGTCGGTCTCGAAGCCGAGGCGCGGGCGGTGCTGCTCGACGCGCAGCGCCTCGTACGCCAGGATCCCGGCCGCGGGGCCGGTCTTCTCGGCGTACGACTCCAGGTCCTCGCGCGGCAGGAACAGGTCACGGCCGTACGCCGTCTCGCGGACCACGACGCCCTCGGGCACCCCGGCGATGGAACCGGCCGGCAGGTGGACGACCGCGAAGTCGGCGGTGCGGTCGGCGACCTCGACCCGGTTGAAGAACTTCATCGACTCCAGGTAGGCGACCAGCGCGTCCTGGGTGCCGGGCTCGACGTGCGCCCAGACCGTCACGCCGTCGTCCACCAGGTACAGGGCGTGCTCGATGTGGCCGTGCGCGGACAGGATCAGCGCCTCGGTGGCCTGGCCGGTGGGCAGGTCGCTGACGTGCTGGGTGAGCAGCAGGTGCAGCCAGCTCAGCCGGTCCTCACCGGTGACGGTGACGACCCCGCGGTGCGAGAGATCGACGAAACCGGTGCCGCCGGCGAGGGCGCGCTGTTCGCGGAACAGGTCGCCGTAGTGGGCGGCGACGCCTTCGTCCACACCCTCGGCGGGAACGGCGCCGGACAGGGACAGCAGGGGGCTCTTCATACGGCTAAGCCTACGACTCGGTAGTTGAACCCTTGAGCGCAGAACTCTGGGCCGCCTTGCGGGAACAGTCCTTGCACTGGCCGAAGATCGCGAAGTGCTTCATGTCGGTCTCGAAGCCGAACTCCTTGCGGAGCTTGGCGGTGAACTCGGCCGCCACCGAGATGTCGGCCTCGATGACGTTCGTGCAGTCGCGGCATACCAGGTGGATGTGGTGGTGCCGGTCCGCGAGGTGGTACGTCGGCGCGCCGTGCCCCAGGTGGGCGTGGCTGACCAGCCCGAGCTCCTCCAGGAGCTCCAGCGTCCGGTACACGGTCGAAATGTTGACCCCCGACGCGGTCTTCCTCACCTCGATGAGGATGTCGTCGGGGGTCGCGTGTTCCAGCGTGTCCACGGCTTCGAGCACGAGTTGCCGCTGCGGCGTCAGCCGGTAGCCGCGCTGCCTGAGGTCGCTCTTCCAGTCGGTGCTCACCACACCAGAGAGTCTAGGACCAACGGGGAACGCGATTCCTCTTCGCGAGCTCCTACTTGAAGAAGGCGATGCCGTCGTCCGGCATGTCGTCGGGGAGGGCCTTGGCCCAGCGCTCGACGTCCTCGGGGGTGACGACCTTCTTCAGGTGGGCCGACATGTAGGGGCGCAGCTCGACCTCGGGGGTCTGCTTCTCGCCGACCCACATGAGGTCGCTGTTGACGTAGCCGTACAGCCGCTTGCCGCCGGTGTACGGGCCGGAGGCCGCCGTACGCGCCACCGCGTCCGTGACCAGGTCGATCTGCGGCTTCTTGGCGGCCAGGTCGCCGTACCAGACCTCGACGACACCGTCGTCGCGGACCATGGTGACCTCGACCTTGCGCTCGGCGTCGATCCGCCAGAAGCCGGACTCGGACTCCAGCGGCCTGACCTTGTTGCCGTCGTTGTCGAGCACCCAGGTGTGGGAGTGGTACTCCAGGAAGTCCCGACCGTCGTGCGTGAAGGTGACCTCCTGTCCGAAGTTGCACTTCTCGGAACCGGGGAAGTCGTGCACGCCCGCGCCCGCCCAGTTGCCGAGCAGGAAGACGAGGGGAACCAGGTCCTTGTGGAGGTCGGACGGGATCTCGATCATGAGCAGCAGTTCCTAGACGTGGGTCAGCGCTGGCCCTGGTACAGCTTCTTCACCGTCAGTCCGGCGAAGGCGAGCACGCCGACGCAGACCAGGACCAGCAGGGCTTCGAAGAAAACCTCAAGCACGGAGTGCTCCTCGGACGATCGTGGATGGCAGTACACAGTGGGATGGCAGTACACAAAAGCCGGGCCCCAGCTTACGCGGCCGGGGCCCGGCCCTCTCAGTGAGGTGTGCCCTCACCGAGGTCACCCGAGCAGTTGGCTCTGCAGGGTCACCGTCTGCTGGAACGGAACGGCCTTCGCCGTGCCCTTCCGGGACTGGATGATCACGGCGAGGACGTCACCGGCGGCCAGGTACGCCTGCCGGACCTGCTCGGCGCCGTACGGCTTCGCCTCCGTGTACACCGAGCGCTGGACGTCGTCGACGCGGGCCGGCTCCGGGAAGTCCTCGTCGAAGACGGAGTCCTCGGCGCCGCGCACCATGCGGCCCGGACCGCTGTACGGGCCGACGTCGCCGGAGAACACCTCGTCGACGACGGCCGCCGTGTCGAAGTGCAGGAGGTAGATCCGCGTGTGCGTGCCGTCCTCGGTGGTCCAGCCGCGGGCCGCGATGTGCCGCAGTCCGTCGTCGACGAGCTCCTGCCGGAACTCCCCACGATCCTCCGGCTCGTACTCCGCCAGGAAGTCCTTCGTCGCCAGCCAGCCGTCCGAGCCGCGCAGCGCCTTGTCCTGCGTGGCCCCCGCGGGGGCGGGCAGCAGCAGGGCACGCAGGTCGGCGTAGTGCGCGCCGGCCTTGTTCGCCTCGGCGAAGGGCTCCGGACTGCCCGACGGCAGCGGCGGCTTCACCAGCTGCGGGTAGTCCCACCGCCCGTCCGACTCCGTCGCCAGGCCCGGTACGTCCGTCCGCTCCATCCGCGTGATGCCGTACGCGGCCGACGCCCCGACCGCCGCGAAGACCACGACGGCCGCGGTCCAGCGCAGGACGGCGCGCAGGACCCGGCGGTCCTTGGGAGCGGGGGGTGTGAGGGGTGCGAAGGGTGCCTGGAGGGGTGGGGCGGTGGGGGGCGCGGACGGAGGCGGGGGTGGGGGCGGGGGCGGGGCCGACTGCGGTTCCGGTGTTGCCGGCTCCGTTGTTGCCGGCTTCACGGCAGTCGGCTCCGTTGTTGCCGGTTGCACGGCCGTCGGCTCCGCGATCTGGGGCGCCGTGATCTGCGGCTCCACGGCCGTCTGCTCCGCGGCCGTCGGCTCCGCGATCTGTGGCTGCTCGGTCATACCGCCTCCCCCGGCTCGGCTATGCGGTCGAGCTGCTCGCTCAGCAGCATCGCGACCCCCTTGGTGTCCAGTGGCTTGACGCCGTCCGCGGTGGCCGTGACCAGGACGTCGCCCTGGTAGGCGGAGCAGTACATGGTGTCGAGGTCCGTGTCGTCGTCCTCGGGCGGCAGGAAGCACTCGGCGTTCTTGTGGCCCTTGACCTTCGGGCCCTTGCGGAAGACGTCCAGGGCGTCGAGGAACTCGTTCTGGAACGTGGCCATGTCGCGGACGGCCGCCCGGCTCTCCATCTGCGCCAGCACGATGCTCACCGCGAAGGTGCCCTCGTTCTCGCTGAGGGCACTGGCGTCGGAGCTGAGGTAGCTGCGCATCGCCATGCCCTTGATGCGCTGCCGGTCGATCTGCTTCTCCAGCTTCCTGCGCTGGCTGCGGGGCAGGTCGCTCAGCGACTCCTTGCGCAGGGCGGTCGCCTGGGCGCCGCTGAGCTCCGCGTCGGAGCCGTATTCGCCGAGGTCGGGGCCACGGCTCCAGCCGTCGGTGCCGTACGGCACGAGGACGCCGGCGAGACCCTTGGCGGTGGCCGCCTTCTTGTCCTCGGCCGTGGTCTTCGGGAACTTCCAGACCGGGGCGCCGGCGTCACGGTCAGCGTCCTTCACGGTCACGACGGTCTGGCCGACACCGGCGACCACGGCGCCGACGAGCACGAGGGATCCAGCCACGGCGGCGATACGGCGACGAGGGAAGGGCTTCTTGGCCGGCGGCGGGACGGGAACGCCGTAGGCGTCGAACGCGTCGAACGCGGCGGGCGCCGAGGGCTGCCCGGGCTCGACGGGCCCCACCTGACCGGCTTCACCTGCGTCACCGAGCGGCGTGCTCTGGACCGGCTCGTTCTGGTTCTCGGTCACAGCCGCTCCATCTGCCGCTCGGCCAGGTCCATGATCTTCTTCTTGGAGATCGGCTTGGTGTCGTAGATCCAGATCTCCATGGCGATGTCGCCGCGCCAGGCGTGGGCCTCGGCGCTGTAGAGCGGCAGGTAGCCGGCCTCGCGCTCGGGCTGGGTGTGGACGTACGCCATGCCGTTCCCGGTACCGGGGACGGTCCAGCTCTTCGTGGCCGTCTCGGCGTCCGCCCAGTACTGGCTGTTGTCCGCCGTGTCGGCGGCCGCGGGGGCCTCCTCCTGGCGGAACTGGATCAGCCGGATCTCCAGGGAGGTCGTGCCGGACTCCCAGCCGGTGACGGCCGCGCGCCGGAACTCGTCGCCGACGAGGTCGCCGAAGATCTCTTCCGGCTTCTTGTACTGGTCGGCGTAGGCGGCCAGGTCCAACCAGCCGTCGGTGCCGGACAGCCAGTCGGCGGCCTTCGCGCCACCCGGCTTCTTGAGCAGCAGCTTGCGCAGGTCGCCGTCGGTCTTCACCCGGCGGTCCTGGGCGGCGGACAGCGGCTCGGGGGCCTTGCCCTTCGCCTGCGGCAGCGTCGGCTGGGAGAGCGAGGGCAGTTTCGTCGGCTCGCGGTCGGCCTGCACGAGGTAGCCGGCGCAGGTGCCGGCGACCAGGCCGAGGACGGTGGCGCCGGCGATCAGCAGCGCGGTACGCCCGCGTCGGCGGCGCCGGGGCGCGACCATCGGGTTTACCGGAGTAACCGGGGCGACTGGGGCGTCGGCTACTTCTTCGGGTACTTCCAAGACGTCCCCCCACAGAACGTGAAGTGCGCATTCCGTATGCGCGCTCACAGGAGACTCATGGTCAGAGCACCGAGTTGTACCGACGTTGATTACGATTCGGCCATGGCAAAGAAGCTCGTGATCAAGGTGACAGCCGGGGCGGACGCCCCCGAGCGGTGCTCGCAGGCGTTCACGGTGGCGGCGGTGGCCGTGGCCAGCGGCGTCGACGTCTCCCTGTGGCTGACCGGCGAGTCCGCGTGGTTCGCCCTACCGGGCCGTGCCGCCGAGTTCGACCTCCCCCACGCGGCCCCCCTCCCCGACCTCCTCGACTCGATCCTCACGGCAGGCCGCGTCACCCTGTGCACCCAGTGCGCGGCCCGCCGGGACATCACGGAGAACGACGTCATCAAGGGCGTACGCATCGCGGGAGCCCAGGTGTTCGTCCAGGAGGCAATGGGGGACGAGACGCAGGCGCTCGTCTACTGAGACGCCTGCACCCAGAGGCAGAAGGGGTGCCCTGACGGGTCGAACAGCACCCGTACGTCGTCCTGTGGCTGGTGCTCCGCGAGCCACGCCCCCTCGGCGACGGCCCGCGTGGTCTCGGCCGCCAGGTCGTCGACCTCGATGTTCGGTCTCGAAGGAGAGTGCCGTGCCACCGACGCCGGGCGGGCCGATGAGCACCCGGTCCGGCTCCTCGGCACGCACCTCGTATCCGAGCAGGAGAACCCGGCCGGCTCGTGCGCGTCCCGCGCGTCGAGCACCACGGTGGACGGCCTCGCAGGCGACATGCGCCTCTTCCTACTGCCGCCGCCTCTTCCCGTCGAGTTCGTCCCACCAGTCGTCGGACTTCGGGTCGCCGGAGGGGTCGTCCCACCAGCGGTCGTCGGGGCCGCGGCGGTTGGCGACCATGGCGGCGAGCGGGGGAATGACCATGGCCACCACGCACATGCCCACCGCCACGGGTACCGACCAGAGCCGTACGACCCCCCAAGCCAGGACGAAGAGACCGATGCAGGTCCCCATCATGGCGAAGTAGACGTGTCGGCGCCGTGCGTACATGGCTCCAGGGTAGATCCGCCACAGACGGCCGGAGGGGCTCACGCCGAAGGGCCGCACCCCCGGTGTTCACACCGGGGGTGCGGCCCTTCAGTCGTCAGGGTCTGACTCAGACCGCGATCGCGACCTCCGCGAGGCCGCCCTGCTGGGCGACGACCGTGCGGTCGGCGGTGGCGCCGGGCACGAGGGCGCGGACGGTCCAGGTGCCTTCGGCCGCGTAGAAGCGGAACTGGCCCGTCGCGGACGTCGGGACCTCCGCGGTGAACTCGCCGGTCGAGTCCAGCAGCCGGACGTAGCCGGTCACCGGCTCGCCGTCGCGGGTCACCTGACCCTGAATCGTGGTCTCACCGGGCTTGATCGTCGAGGCGTCCGGGCCGCCGGCCTTCGCTCCACACATGTCTGTCTCCAGAGGTCGTTCAGGTCGGATTACTTGTTGGCGCCGAGCTCGATCGGCACGCCCACGAGGGAGCCGTACTCGGTCCAGGAGCCGTCGTAGTTCTTGACGTTCTCCACACCGAGCAGCTCGTGCAGCACGAACCAGGTCAGCGCGGAGCGCTCACCGATGCGGCAGTACGCGATGGTGTCCTTGGCGAGGTCGACCTGCTCCTCGGCGTAGAGCTCCTTGAGCTCCTCGTCCGACTTGAAGGTGCCGTCGTCGTTGGCGTTCTTCGACCACGGGATGTTGCGCGCGGACGGGACGTGGCCCGGGCGCTGCGACTGCTCCTGCGGCAGGTGGGCGGGGGCCAGCAGCTTGCCCGAGAACTCGTCGGGCGAACGGACGTCGACCAGGTTCTGCGAGCCGATCGCGGCGACGACGTCGTCGCGGAAGGCGCGGATGGCCTTGTTCTGCGGCTTGGCCTTGTAGTCGGTCGTGGGGCGCTCGGGAACGTCCTCGACCAGCTCGCGGGCGTCCAGCTCCCACTTCTTGCGGCCGCCGTCGAGAAGCTTGACGTTCTCGTGGCCGTACAGCTTGAAGTACCAGTAGGCGTACGACGCGAACCAGTTGTTGTTGCCGCCGTAGAGGATCACCAGCGTGTCGTTGGCGATGCCCTTCGCGGAGAGGAGCTTCTCGAAGCCCTCCTGGTCGACGAAGTCACGGCGGACCGGGTCCTGGAGGTCGTCGGTCCAGTCGATCCGGATCGCGTTGCGGATGTGGTTCTTCTCGTAGGCGGACGTGTCCTCGTCCACCTCGACGATGGCGATGCTGGGGTTGTCGAGGTTGGCCTCGACCCAGTCGGCATCGACCAGGACGTCGCTGCGGCTCATGCTCTTTCTCCTCCGGGGCAGTTACGGCGGGGCGTGCAAGTCAGAGGTGTGCGCGTGCAGGCCGCCAGAAGGCGCGTGCGCACGAATGCCCTGGGCAGGGCGGGGGATACGGAAGGCTGCGCTTCCGCTCAGAAAGTGCGACAGAGCATGGCGGAGACGCGGCACAGGTCTACTGCCCGCCGCTTCGTGAGATCCGCCTGTCGCTTCATGGCCTCGATCGTAGGGACGGACAGGTGCGCGTGTCACCGGCGTGTCGTATTTTGAGACGCGATCGTCCGCGATGTGAGAACAGATGTCCGCCCGGGCCGTGGGGACACGGTTCCCGGGCGGATGTATCCGTCGTCACATCGACGCCACGGACGGGCGCGTCTCGCGTGTCGGACAGCCTCGTCTCATGCCTGCCTCGTGGCGGCTGACTCATGGCGTCTGCCTTGTGGCACCTGATGGCTGCCTGGTCCGTGCCCGTCCCGTGCCTGCCCCAGGCCCGTCCCGTGTGCTCCGGCCTGTTTACCCGGCCAGCCGGACGTTCGAACCCTTCACCGTGATCTCCACACCGTTCTTCGCCGCCTGCACCTTGTCGAGCTGGATGCCGCCGGGCAGTCCGTCGATCTTCTGCTCGAAGTCGGTGACCGTCCGGGCCCGGCTCTCGGCGAGGTCGACGCCGCCGAAGGAGGGCAGCGTGTCGGCGTGCACCTTCACCGTGTCGCCCTTGGCGGCGACCGTGCTGAGGACGTAGACCGGCTCCGGCAGCTTGGTGCCGAGCACCGTCGCCTCGATCTCGACCTTGATCTTGCCGTTGCCGCCGTCGGAGAGGCCGACGACGTTGGCGGTGACGCCGGGAGCGACCTGGGTGGGCTCGGACTTGGCGGTCTTGAGCAGTTCGTCGTACGTGATCGACGCGGTGCCGGTGGCGCTGTTCGCGATGGCGGAGCTGTAGTCGCCGGAGAACTCGACGCCCTTCATGCTCGCCTGGAGGTCGTCGATGCGGATCTTCTGGTCGCTGGTGCCGGTGTCCGCCTCGTAGTCCTTGATGCCGACCTCGACGTCGTCCAGCTCGCCGCCGACGACCTGGGTGAGGAACGGGAAGCCCTTGATGGAGACGTCGGGGGTGACGGCCAGACCCTCGCTGGTCTTCAGCTTGTCCGCCGCCTCGTCCTCCGCGAAGTTGACCGCGAGGCGGTCGGCGAGGACGAAGAGGCCGCCGAAGATCACGACGAGGATCAGAAGTATTCGCAGTGCGCGCATGCGGTTGTCCCCTACGACGGCGGTCGGACGACGGTCGGTTGACGGACGGGTGGCCGTCGAGCGTGAGAGTAACCCCGAGCCGGGCGAGGGCCGGAGAATTGTCGATCACCTGTGACAGGAGGGGAGGGGCCGGTCCCGCACCCCTGCGGACCGACGACGCCCACTCCTCACCGCCCGGCCGCGGCCTATCCCAGCGCCCGTCCCAGCACGTAGACCGCCGGTGCGGCCGTTGCCAGGGGCAGGGCCACGCCCGCCGTGAAGTGCACGAAGCGCGACGGGTAGTCGTAACTCGCGACCCGGTGGCCGATCAGCGCGCACACCGCCGCGCCCGCGCCGAGCAGCGCGCCTTCCGGGCCGAGCCCTGTCATCGCGCCGACCGCGATGCCCGCGCCCGCCGCGGCGAGCAGGGAGACGAGCACGGAGGCCGGGGTCGGCAGGGGCAGCGCGCGGGCGAGGACGGCGACGGCCACCGCGGCCGCGCCGACCGTGACCGCGTCCGGGTCGGCGGCGAGGTGGCCGGCCGCGACGATCGCCAGGGCCGCGGAGGCGACCGTGGCCATCAGGCCGTACATCCGCTCGTCCGGGTCGGCGTGCGAGCGGAGTTGGAGGACGAGGGACAGCAGGACCCAGACGCCCAGCGTGCCGAGGATCGCGGCGGGCCCGTTCTCGCGGCCGGCCGCGAGCAGTACGGCGTCCGCGGCCAGCGCGCCCAGGAAGGCGAGCGCGATGCCCTGCCGGGCGGGCCACATGCCGTTGAGCCGGAACCAGCCCGCCGCCGTGACCGCCTGGAGGACGACGAGCGGTACGAGGAGGGCGTACGACCCGATGGCGGCCGTACCGGACAGGAGCAGACCGAGCAGCGCGGTGAGCGCGGCGGGCTGCATGCCGGGCTCGATGATCGGGGAACGCCCCTCCAGGCGGGCCCGCTGCGCGTCGGTGATCCGGGCGTTGCCGGCGACGGTGGCGGGGCCGTAGCCGGAAGCCGGCTCACCGGCTGCGGGCGACGCCTGAGCCTGGGCAACCGGGACCTGAGGAACATGAGGCTGCTGAGGCGCCGGCTGCGGCACCTGCTGAGCCCCGTACGCGTCGTACGGCGGCTGCACGGGCGGCTGCTGCGGCAGATACGCCGTCTCCGCGGCCGACACCGGCTGCTGCACCTGCGTCTCCCAGGTCTGCCCCTGCCACTGCTGCGTGTACTGCTGGGCGGCCTGCTGGTCCTCGTAGGCCTGCTGCCAGTAGGGGTCGTATCCCTCGGATCCCTCGTACCCCTGCTGGGGCGGGTACGGGGTACCGCCCTCGTACGGCTGGTCGCTCATCGTCACCCTCCTGCGAACGGCGGCAGCACCTCGACCGTGCCGCCGTCGGCCAGCCGTACCGTCTCATGGGCGCGGGTGCCGACGGGGTCACCGTCGACGAGGAACGAGCATCGCTGCAGGACGCGCACGAGTTCGCCGGGGTGTCGCCCGCGCACGGCGTCGAGCGCCTCGGCGAGCGTGGCCGCGTCGAACGGCTCCTCGGCGATCTGGGCCGCGGCCTTCGCGGCGGCCCAGTAGCGCACCGTGACCTTTGGCATCGGTTCCTCAATCAATCGGCGGTGTACACGGTCAGGCTAGCCCGGCCGTGCGACCGCCCAGTCCCCGATCCGGGCCAGCAGCTCGTCGCCGGCCGCGTGCTCCGCGTGCCCCATGCCGGGCTCCAGCCAGAGTTCGCCGTGGTCACCGGCGGCGGTGGCCAGCATGCGGGGGTGGTCGAGGGGGAAGTAGCCGTCCCGGTCGCCGTGGACGATGAGCAGGGGCCTCGGGGCGATCCTCGGCACCGCCTCCACCGGGGACAGCGGTACCGGGCTCCACTCCCGGTGGTGGATGCGCGTCCGGAGCCCGTAGCGGCCCACCAGGCGGCCCTCGGGGCGCGTCACCAGCCAGTGGAGGCGGCGCATGGGAGCCGTGCCCCGGTAGTACCAGCGGGCGGGAGCGCTCACCGAGACGACCACGTCCGCGTGCGCTTCCGTGTGCGCCTCGGTGCGCCCCGCGCGCCCCGACTTGTCCGGCGGGTGCAGCGCCGCGTGCCGCAGCACCACCGAGCCGCCCATGGAGAAGCCGACGGTGGCCACGCGCGCGTGCCCGAAGGAACGGGCCCACTCCACCGCGGCGGCGAGATCGAGCACCTCGCGGTCGCCGACCGTGGAGCGCCCGCCGGAGGCGCCGTGGCCGCGGAAGGAGAACGTGACCACGGCCCCGTACCGGGCGAACACCCGCGCGATACGGCGAATGTGCGGGCGGTCCGCGTCACCGGTGAAACCGTGCGCGATCACGAACACGAGATCACGGGAAGATGGCCTTCCGGCGTCGTATACGACCGCCCCCGGGTCGTATACGGAATCAATGGAAATACCGTCGGCCGTGTGCAGAAACGTCCGGAAAGGTGCGCGTCTGCTCGTCTCGGAGTGCGGACGAATGGTGGAACGCGCCACATGACCTGCCCGACCAGTGCTCATGTGGGCTATTCTCCTAGGCAGAGGACTCGGGCAGCGTAGCCCCCGGGTCCTTTTGTGCTTCCGGACGCGTTGTATACGAGGCGGAAAACCGCAGGTGTACGGGGCCCCGGGAATGCAGAGCAGTCCGCAGTGCCGCAGTGCCGCAAACGTCCTCGCAGGGACCGAGGAGGAACCAGACGTATGAGTTCTCTGCTGCTCCTGACCAACGCCCTCCAGCCGTCGACGGAGGTGCTTCCCGCCCTCGGCCTGCTCCTGCACAACGTGCGAGTGGCTCCGGCCGAAGGCCCCGCCCTCGTCGACACCCCGGGCGCCGACGTCATCCTCATCGACGGGCGCCGCGACCTCCCGCAGGTCCGCAGCCTGTGCCAGCTGCTGCGGTCCACCGGGCCCGGCTGTCCGCTCATCCTCGTCGTGACCGAGGGCGGCCTCGCCGCCGTGACCGCCGACTGGGGCATCGACGACGTACTCCTCGACACCGCCGGACCGGCGGAGGTCGAGGCCCGCCTGCGGCTGGCCATGGGCCGGCAGCAGATCGTCAACGACGACTCCCCCATGGAGATCCGCAACGGCGACCTGTCGGTCGACGAGGCGACCTACTCCGCCAAGCTCAAGGGCCGCGTCCTCGACCTCACGTTCAAGGAGTTCGAGCTCCTGAAGTACCTCGCCCAGCACCCGGGCCGCGTCTTCACACGCGCCCAGTTGCTGCAGGAGGTCTGGGGCTACGACTACTTCGGCGGCACCCGCACGGTCGACGTCCACGTACGACGGCTGCGCGCCAAGCTCGGACCCGAGCACGAGTCGCTGATCGGGACCGTCCGGAACGTCGGTTATCGATTCGTTACTCCCGAGAAGGGTGACCGCGCCACCGACGAGGCGAAGGCCAAGGCGGCCCAGTCAAAGCCGGAGGATGCGGACGAGGCGGCCGCCCTGGACGGCGCGGAGATCTCCGCAGAGGCATAGCGGACGCTCACCCGCTCGGGCCGGGCGCCGCTTCCGCACAGGGAGCCTGCTTGACGCCCTGCCCAGAGCGGGTCCATCCGCGTAGACTCCGCCCGTGGCCAAGGTAACCAGGGATGACGTAGCACGACTGGCAGGGACGTCCACTGCCGTCGTCAGCTATGTCATCAACAACGGACCCCGGCCGGTTGCCCCGGCCACGCGCGAGCGTGTCCTCGCCGCGATCAAGGAACTGGGGTACCGGCCGGACCGCGTCGCCCAGGCGATGGCGTCCCGGCGCACGGATCTCATAGGCCTGATCGTGCCGGACGCGCGCCAGCCCTTCTTCGGGGAGATGGCGCACGCGGTCGAACAGGCCGCGTCCGAGCGCGGAAAAATGGTGCTCGTCGGCAACTCCGACTACATCGGCGAACGCGAGGTCCACTACCTGCGCGCCTTCCTCGGAATGCGCGTGTCCGGACTCATCCTCGTCAGCCACGCGCTGAACGACAACGCCGCCGCCGAGATCGAGGCCTGGGACGCCAGGGTCGTCCTGCTGCACGAGCGGCCCGAGGCCATCGACGACGTCGCCGTCGTCACCGACGACCTGGGCGGCGCTCACCTCGCCGTGACCCACCTGCTCGAACACGGCTACGCGTACGTCGCCTGTATGGGCGGCATAGCCGAGACCCCGTCCGTCGGCGACCCGGTCTCCGACCACGTGGAAGGCTGGCGGCGCGCGATGGCCGAGGCCGGGATCCCCACCGAGGGCCGGCTCTTCGAAGCCCTGTACAACCGCTACGACGCCTACCAGGCCGCCCTCAAGATCCTCGCCGGGCCCAACCGCCCGCCCGCGATCTTCTGCTCCACCGACGACCAGGCGATCGGCCTGCTGCGCGCGGCGCGCGAACTGCGGATAGACGTACCCGGCGAGCTGGCCGTGGTCGGCTTCGACGACATCAAGGAAGCGGCCCTCGCCGACCCGCCCCTGACGACCGTCGCCTCGGACCGCTCCGCGATGGCGCGGGCCGCGGTCGACCTCGTCCTCGACGACGGTCTGCGGGTGGCGGGCTCCCGTCGGGAACGGCTGAAGGTGTTTCCCTCGCGGCTGGTCGTACGGCAGTCCTGCGGCTGCGCGTGAGGTCCCCGCGGCCTTTGTGAGAGCTCTCTGAGAGACGTCGCCGAGCTGCGAGAGACGTCTTTATATCGGACGTACGAGGTTCTGCCGGGGTTCTCAGCAAGCGCTCAGGGAGCTCTCATGGTCGGCGGACAAGCTACGTGTCATGACCGAGAGCTTCCGCCGCAGCGGCGAGTACGAGAACCCCCAGGGTCACGGCGACCAGGCCGCGTACCCCCAGCAGCAAGCCTCCCCCGTGAACCCCGAGTGGCCGCCCCCGCCGGCGCACCAGCCCGGGCAGCCGGTCACCGTCGAGCCGGGCACCACCGTCTGGCCGTCCCAGGCCTCGCAGGCGTCCGCACCGACCGGATTCGCGGCCGACGGTGCCTACGCAGGTGCCTACGGCGGCGGTGCCGGTACCGGAGGTGCCTACGGCGGCGGTGCCGGCAACGGCGGTGGTACGGGCGTGATGACGGGCGTGCCCGCCGAGCCCGCCGCGCCGGCGCCGGCTCCGGCGCCCAGGAAGCGCACCCGCGGCCCGCTCGCCCTGCTCGCCGCCGTGGCGATCGTCGCCGCGGCCATAGGCGGCGGTACCGCGTACGGCATCCAGGAGCTGACCGGCAACGACACGGTCGCCACCAGCAGCACCAGCACCAACGTGATCCCGTCCGCCGCCAAGGGCACGGTCGCCGGGGTGGCCAAGGCGGTCAGCCCGAGCATCGTCGAGATCAACGCCACCTCCAACGCCGGTGAGTCCACCGGCTCCGGCGTGATCATCACCAGCGACGGCGAGATCATCACCAACAACCACGTCGTGTCCGGCGCCTCCTCGATCAAGGTGAGCACCAGCGACGGCAAGACGTACACCGCGAAGGTCGTCGGCACCGACAGCAAGAAGGACCTCGCCCTGATCAAGCTGGAGGACGCCTCCGGCCTGACCGTGGCCACCCTCGGCGACTCCAGCGGCGTCCAGGTCGGCGACACGGTCGTGGCGATCGGCTCCCCCGAGGGTCTGACCGGCACCGTCACCAGCGGCATCGTCTCCGCCCTGAACCGTGACGTGACCGTCTCGACCGACGAGAGCCAGGGTCAGCAGCAGGACGGCAGCGGCCAGTGGCCGTTCGAGTTCGGCGGCCGGCAGTTCAACGGCGACACCGGTTCGTCGACGACCACGTACAAGGCGCTCCAGACCGACGCCTCGCTGAACCCCGGCAACTCCGGCGGCGCGCTCATCGACATGAACGGCAACATCATCGGCATCAACTCCGCGATGTACTCGGCCGCCGACTCCACCAGCTCGTCGAGCGCAGGCAGCGTGGGCCTCGGCTTCGCCATCCCGATCAACACCGTCAAGTCCGACCTGGCCACGCTGCGGGCCGGCGGTTCCGACAGCTGAGCCCGATCCCACCCCGTCCGTAGGGAGTACGTCATGATCAAGCAGGTTTCGCACCCCACGACCGGCACCGGCCCGGCCGACTTCACCCTGGCCCTTGAGGTGGCGTACGAACTGCACACGCCGGTGACGCGGGCGCCCGAAGTGGCCGCCGTCGCCCACGGCGCGGGCCGCCGCGCGAGTGCAGCGCGCAGCCGCCGCCGTACCGTACGCGGCTGATCCCACCCCGCTCGTCCTTCAGCGCCGGTCGGGAAGCATGCGAGGCTGAAAACGTTCAGCACGCTTCAGTCCCCAGTTCTCCCACCCCACCCGAGGAATCCGAAGCCCATGAGCCCCGCCGATGGCGACCGTGACACCCAGCGCATCCTGATCGTCGACGACGAGCCGGCGGTGCGCGAAGCACTCCAGCGCAGCCTCGCCTTCGAGGGCTACGACACGGAGGTCGCGGTCGACGGCGCGGACGCCCTGGAGAAGGCGACCGCGTACCAGCCCGACCTGGTCGTCCTCGACATCCAGATGCCCCGCATGGACGGCCTCACGGCCGCCCGCCGGATCCGCGGCGCGGGCGACACGACCCCCATCCTGATGCTGACGGCCCGCGACACGGTCGGCGACCGGGTGACGGGACTGGACGCGGGGGCGGACGACTACCTCGTCAAGCCCTTCGAACTCGACGAGTTGTTCGCCCGCGTCCGTGCGCTGCTGCGCCGCAGCTCGTACGCGGCGGCGGCCGGGGCGGGCACGGTCGAGCAGGACGAGGCGCTGACCTTCGCGGATCTGCGCATGGACCTCGCGACGCGGGAAGTCACCCGTGCCGGGCGGCCGGTGGAGCTGACCCGTACGGAGTTCACGCTGCTGGAGATGTTCATGGCACACCCGCGCCAGGTGCTGACCCGTGAGCAGATCCTCAAGGCGGTATGGGGCTTCGACTTCGAGCCGAGCTCCAACTCCCTCGACGTGTACGTCATGTACCTGCGCCGCAAGACCGAGGCGGGCGGCGAGCCGCGGCTCGTGCACACGGTTCGGGGCGTGGGGTATGTGCTGCGACAGGGCGGGGCGGAGTGAACAAGGTCGTACGCCGGTTCCGGTCGCTGCCGATCCGGTCGCGGCTGGCGATGCTGGTGGCGGCGGCGGTGGCGTTCGCGGTGGCGGCGGTTTCGGTCACTTGTTGGTTCATTGTGCAGGGGAAGTTGTACGAGCAGCTGAACAGCGACCTGCAGAGGGGAATCAAGGGGCCGGGACAGATCCAACAGGCCCAGGCAGCCCTCGCCAACTGCTCCGCGACCCCACAGGGCAATGGCTTCTTCCGGAACAACTACTCCCAGGTGGTCACGGAGACCGGAAAGGTCTGCGTCACCGACAACTCCACCGGCACCGTCAAGGTCACCCAGTCCGACAAGGACAAGATCAAGACCGGCGACATCAGCCGGATCTACTTCCGCAACGGCACCGACGAGGACGGCAACGAAGTCCGCGTGATGACCCGGCCGATGGGTCCCACCACGACCGTCACCGGGGAGGCCGGACCCAACGTCGGGCTCATCGTCGCCGTACCGCTGAAGAGCACCCAGTCCACCCTCAACGAACTGGCCCTCATCCTCCTCCTCGTCTCCGGCATCGGAGTCCTCGGTGCCGGCGTCGCCGGTCTCGCCGTCGCCCGTGCCGGCCTCCGCCCCGTCGACAAGCTCACCGAGGCCGTCGAACACGTGGCCCGCACGGAGGACTTGAGCATCCGCATCCCCGTGGACGAAGACCGAGACGACGAGGTCGCTCGTCTCTCCCGCTCCTTCAACTCGATGACGTCCTCCCTCGCCAACTCCCGCGAGCTCCAGCAGCAGCTCATCGCGGACGCCGGTCACGAGCTCCGCACCCCCCTCACCTCCCTCCGCACGAACATCGAGCTCCTCACCCGCAGCGAGGAGACCGGCCGCCCCATCCCGGAGGCCGACCGCAAGGCACTGCTCGCCTCCGTCAAGGCGCAGATGACCGAGCTGGCCGCTCTCATAGGCGACCTGCAGGAGCTGTCCCGCTCGGAGGGGCAGCGGGGCGAGCGTCTCCAAGTCGTCGCGTTGGAGGACGCCGTCGAGTCGGCCCTGCGCCGGGCGCGGCTCCGTGGGCCGGAGCTGACCATCACCGCCGATCTCCAGCCCTGGTTCGTCCGCGCGGAACCGGCCGCGCTGGAGCGCGCGGTCGTCAACATCCTCGACAACGCGGTGAAGTTCAGTCCCGAGGGCGGCACCGTGGAGGTGCGGCTCGCCGACGGCGTGCTCACCGTCCGCGACCACGGCCCCGGCATCCCCGCAGACGAACTCCCTCACGTCTTCGACCGCTTCTGGCGCTCCCCCAGCGCCCGCGCCCTGCCCGGGTCGGGCCTCGGCCTGTCGATCGTCGCCCGGACGGTGGAACAGGCCGGTGGCGAGGTCACCCTGGCCCGCGCGGAGGGCGGCGGCACGGTGGCGACCGTACGGCTGCCGGGGGCGCCGACGCCTCCGCCCGCCGAGCCGGTGGCGGACCCGCTCCCGTAGGGTGCCCGGATGATCCCGGTACCGGAGACGTTCGTACGGAGCACCGTGGAGCGCGAGGGAGAGGCAGGGGCGGCGTGGATCGCCGGACTCCCCGACCTCGTCGACCAGTTGCTGGACGGGTGGGACTGCGTACCGGACGGCGAGGTGCTGCACGGGGGCGTCGGCGTGATCGTCCCCGTGCGGCAGGGGCAGGGCGATGGGGCGGACGCCGTACTGAAGGTGTCGTTCCCGCATCCCGGCAACGTCCATGAGCCGGACGCCTTCGCCGCGTGGGACGGGCGGGGGGCCGTCCTGTTGTACGCCCGCGACGACGAGCGGTTCGCGATGCTCCTTGAGCGGGTCGGGACGCGGACCCTGGGGGAGGTCGAGGACGGGGACGAGGACAGGATCGTGACCGTCGCGGGGCGGCTCAACCGGCGGTTGGCCGTTCCGGCGCCGGCTGGGCTGCCCCGGTTGCGGGAGAGGGCCGACGGCTGGGAGGAAGAGCTGCGCCGGGACGCCGGGGAACTGGAACACGGTCTGGCCGGCCGCGTGCTGGATGCCGCCGTCGCGACCGTCCGTGAGCTGGGGCGCGTCCAGCCGGACACCCTGATCCACGGTGACCTGCATGCCCGGAACATCCTGCGCGCCGACCGTGAGCCGTGGCTGGCCGTCGACCCCAAGGGGTACGCGGGGGATCCCGCCTACGACGGCGGCACCCTGCTCAAGTCGCGCGCCCTGGCCCTGCTGGCCGCCGACGACCTGTCCAAGGCCGTGCACCGCGCCCTGGACGTCTTCGCCGAGGCGGCGGAGCTCGACCGTGAACAGGTCCGGCGGTGGGCCCAGTTCCACGCGGTCCAGACCGCCTTCCACGGCCGTCGGTACGGATTCCGGGTCGCTCGAGGAGGTCCGAGTCGGGACGGGTTCGTGCGCTTCGCGGAAGGGCTCGCGCAGTTGCTCACGTGAGTTGCTCACGTAAGCGGGCAAAGACCGACAGGCAGCCCCTCCTCTCTGTCAATGTCCTGTCATTCCTCACGCAATTCCGACCCTACTCGTGAGTTCTCTGCCATCTTCCTGGGCTGTCAGACAGGTGCCCCACGCACCTGTGCACAGCACCCAGGAATGAGCCACCCCCCATGCGACTCATCCGCACCTCACGTGGCAAGGCGCGCAAAGCTCTCAAGAAGAGCGCCCTGGTCACCGCCTCCACCGCCCTCGCCCTGACCGGCCTGCTGGCCGGCACCGGCTCCGCGCAGGCGGCCGGCGGCGGTCCGGGCGGCGCGACGAACATCCGGGGCACCGACCCCGGGAACACCGACCTGATGATCGAGCGGCTCTGTGAGCAGGAGGGAAGCCTGACGGGCGTCTACGGCGCCCTCAACGTCGACACCGGCGAGTTCAAGACCCGCGACGAGTACCTGCGGGACGTGGTTCCGCTGTGGATACCCGCCGGGCCGTGGGAGGTCTTCCGCGGCTGGTGCGGCTACGCACAGGCCTCGACCTGGTCCACCAAGGGCGAGCCGGTCCGCGTCTCCCCCTGGATCGGCAACCGGGGTTCGAAGGACGACAAGGAGACCTTCGTCAGCAGCTACAGCACCAAGACGTTCGCCAAGAAGAGCGTCGGTGCCTCGATCAGCCTCTCCCTCGCCAAGAGCATCTTCTCGGGCACCGCGGGCGGCAGCGCCGGCTACGAGTGGGGCTGGGAGAAGACCTCGTCCTTCGAGCGCCGCAGCGAGAAGACGATCCCGCCGTGCACCCAGGTCGCCGTGACCTGGACGCCGTACCAGCGCGTGGTGCGCGTCAACCCGATCTTCTACGTCGAGGACTACGAGTGGGACAAGGGCGACGGGCGCAAGACCGTGCACAGTTGGCGTGACCGCGGGTACAACACGGTCTACTCCTACGGCTACTACATCGACGGCACCTCCGACAAACTCCTGCCCAACGGCCAGCCCGACGGCCGTGAGGACAAGTGGGAGCAGAAGCTGGACCCGAAGACCTGCGCCTGATCGGGTCTGAGGTTCTTGATCCGGACCTGAGGTCCTTGATCCGGGCTGAGGTCCTTGATCCGGGCCTGAGGTCCTTGATCCGGACCTGACGCGTTTGATCCGGGCCTGAGGCCACCGATCCGCACCGGCGCGGCAACCTTTCCCCCACCGGCTCCGACAAGCAAGTGACGTGATCCCCCTGTCACTTGACTCGATCGGAAACCGCCGTGAGTGAAACCCGCAGCAAGCCCCGCCACCGCAGAAGGAAGACCGCGCTGGCGGTCGGCGTCCCCCTGGCGCTGACCGCCGCCGGCACTCTCGCCTACGGCACGGAATTCGGTGTCTTCGGCGCGGACGCTCAGCGAACGGCCTCCGCGGCCACCGCCGCCCCCGCCTGGGCGACCGCCACCGCCGACGGCTTCGCCTCCGTCAACTCCCTGGGCCAGAACGGGACGTACGGCGGCCGGGACGGCAAGACCGTCACCGTGAAGACGCTCGCGGACCTGGAGAAGTACGCGACCGCCGCCGAGCCGTACGTCATCGTCGTGGCCGCCACCATCCCCATGAACCCGGTCGGCAAGGAGATCAAGGTCGCCTCCGACAAGACGATCGTCGGCGCCGGGACCTCCGGGCACATCGTCGGCGGCGGGTTCTTCCTCGGCTCCGGCGTCCACAACGTGATCATCCGGAACCTGACGATCCGGGACGCCTACCAGGGCATCTGGAACGACAAGGACCACGACTTCGACGCGATCCAGATGGACGGCGCCCACCACGTCTGGATCGACCACAACGACCTGCGGAACATGGCCGACGGGCTGATCGACGTCCGCAAGGACACCACGAACGTGACCGTGTCCTGGAACAAGCTCAGCCAGGACAACAAGGCCTTCGGCATCGGCTGGACCGAGAACGTCGTCACCGACATCACGATCCACCACAACTGGATCCGCGAGACCGAGCAGCGCAACCCGTCGACGGACAACGCGGCCCACGCGCACCTCTACAACAACTTCCTGGAGGACGTCGCCGGCACCGACGTCAACTCCTCCTACGGCAACTACTCGCGCGGCGCGACCAAGATGGTCCTGGAGAACTCCTACTTCCAGGGCATGAAGAACCCCGTCATCAAGGACAGCACCGCGAGCATCGTCCAGAAGGGCAACACCTTCGTCGGGACCAGCGGGCGCAACGAGAGCGGTGGTACGGCCTTCGACCCGAAGACGTACTACGCGTACACGGCGGACAAGACGGCGGACGTGCCGTCGCTGCTCAAGTCCGGGGTGGGACCGCGCGGTTCGATCGGTACGGCGACCGCCTCGACCACCGCCGCTGCCGCCACCACCCTCACCGTCGCCAAGGACGGCAGCGGGCAGTACTCGACCGTGCAGGCCGCGGTGAACGCCGTACCGGCGAACAACCCGTCGCGGGTCGTCATCTCCGTCAAGCCGGGGACGTACCGCGAACTCGTCAAGGTCCCCGCCAACAAGCCGCACGTCACCGTCCAGGGCACGGGCGGCAGCCGCAAGGACACGGTGATCGTCTACAACAACGCGTCCGGGACGCCGAAGCCGGACGGCTCCGGCACCTACGGCACCGGGGGCAGCGCCACCATGGCCGTCGAGGCGGACGACTTCCAGGCCCGCAACCTGACCATCTCCAACGACTTCGACGAGGCCGCCAACCAGTCCCTCTCCGGCCACCAGGCCGTCGCCCTGCGCACCGCGGCCGACAAGGTCCTCCTGGACTCCGTCATCGTCAGCGGCGACCAGGACACCCTGCTGGTGGACACCGCGTCGAAGGACAAGCTGGGCCGCGTCTACATGGCGAACTCCTACGTCATCGGCAACGTCGACTTCATCTTCGGCCGGGCGACCGCGGTGATCGACCGGTCGGTCATCACCCTCAAGAAGCGCTGGAACGGCACCTCGGCCGGCTACGTCACCGCCCCGAGCACGGCGGCGGGCCGCAAGGGCATCCTGATCGCCAACTCCACGGTCAACGGCGACGTCTCCGACCGCACCTTCTACCTCGGCCGCCCCTGGCACGCCGGGGGCGACGCCTCCCTCGACCCGCAGACCACGGTCCGCAACACCAACCTCAGCGCGGCGATCCGGACCACCCCCTGGACCGACATGAGCGGCTTCTCCTGGAAGGACGACCGCTTCGCCGAGTACAAGAACACCGGCGCGGGCGCGGGCGCCGCGAGCACCGACCGCCCCCTCCTGACCGACGCGCAGGCCGCCGGCCAGGAGGTCGCGGACTGGCTGGGCGACTGGACGCCTTCGGCTTCCTGACGTGCGCCGCCCTCCTCACCCCCGGCCTGTCCGCTGCGGGGGTGAGGGGGCTGCGCTCAGTTCACTTCATGCCATGGGGAAGGTTCGCGTCGGTGTCGACGCCCCGGAAACAGGGGTCCTCCGCCGTGACCGGTTCGGCGCGCACGGCGTCGACCATCTTCCGCACCTGCTCGGGCAACGCGTCAACGTGCCTGAGCCTTGAGTGTCCAGTCCATTTGCCACGGCGGCCCCATGAATCCTCCGCTGGTCACTGACCGGGCTCCAGCCGCTGCGCTTGGTGACGGATGTTGGACGTCTCCTCGATGAGCGCCTTGGCCTCGACGAGGTCGTTGGACTCCCTGCGGGGCGTGCTGAGCAATGGCTTCACGCAATGCCTTCGGGGTCCGCTCGGGCATGGGGGGAATGACCGACTGGGGTTCCACAGCGTGGACGGTCATGATCAATAAGCTCCTTCGACGCGCCGCACGTACGCCGATAGTCCGCTTCCCAGCCCCGGCGTGAGCTGATCGCCCGGGTGCGGGGCTGGGTTACGCGCTGCGCGCCGCGTGCGTGAGGAAGGCCGACCAGGCGGCCGTACCGAAGACGAGCGCCCGGCCGTCCGGGACCTTGCTGTCGCGGACGGGGACGAGGTCGGGGTAGCCGTCGGCGACCTCGAGGCAGTTCGAGGCTCCCCCGTCGCTGTAAGACGACTTGCGCCACACAGCGGTGCCGAGGTCGGGAGTTCGCTTCATGATCTGCTCTCCTCCAGAAGGCGTTTGATGAACGCCGTCGACTCCACCGGAGTCAGCGCCGCGTCCCTGACCAGATCGTAGGACAAGCGGTAGGACAGAACCTTGTCCGGATCGTCGATCAGCACGCCGATCCCGTTGCCTTCCACGTAGGCAACAGGATCGCCGACTCGCTGCCACAACAGGATGAGGTCACTGTTCTCCGCGTGAGTACCTCCGAGGACGCACCGCCGACCGGCAGCCTCCGTCTGCTCCCCTGGACCACTCCCGAGGGCAACCCCTGTTACCTGAGCACCGACAGCGACCACAGCAGGCTCTCCCGGCTTGCCGACGACCTGGAGGCGGCCCAGCTGGAATCCGGTGCGCAGGTGCTCGCGGGGGCCAAGGCGGTGCTGGCCGACACCACCGCGGGAGAGCGAGCCGTGCGCTTCGCGCTGACCAGGGCGGCGGAATGCCTGGCGGACGTCCTGCGTATCGCGGTCAGCCGCGGCGAACGCATCCCCCGGAGCGGCCCGTGAACACCGGCCTCACCACGTCATCACCCTCATCCTTGGGCACTCCGCACCCGGCAAGCTCTACCTTGGGTGTCCGGTCACCACGTCCGGTCACCACACGTCGTCCTGCCGGAGAAGAGAAACCGATCATGGCTCATGAGGTGGATCCCCACTCCTGCGAGAGAACTCCCGAGGCGATCCGAGCCGCTCTGCAACGGCGACCCGACTGGTTGCGGGGCTTCGAGCAGGACTGGCTCAGCGCGGCCGCCGACTTCGACCAGTCGGCGCTCGACGCCGTGACCGACAAGTGGTTCCCCTTCGCCTGCGCCTGCGCGACGCCGGGCTACCTGGACGAGGTCGAGCAGACGGTCAAGCGGATGACCGAGGGCGACACCGAGGGCCTGGTCTTCCGGGACGCGGACGGCAACGCCTACGACGCCGAGAACCGGCCGATCGACGCGGGCAGGTCCGGGTGAGTGCGTACGCGATCAGGTACGTCGACTGCGCGGCTCGCCGAAAGGCCGCCCTGAAGGTGCCCCAGCGCGCTTCCTTTGAAGAGCTCGAGAAGCGGCTCAGCCTCAATCCCTTCGGCCCGCCCGCGATCAGCAACCGTGACAACAGCTGGTCGGCCGCCTTCCAGGACGGCTTCATCACGTACGTGGTGTCCAACCGCCACGTGGTCATCAACGTCATCGACCTGGTCGCTCTCTGACCCCAGCCGGCCCGCCGTCCGCAATACGGCCTCAGTCGCCGAAGGCCAGTCCCTGTCCCGTCAGCCGGACCCTGATCCCGTCCTTCTCCACCCGTACGTCCCGCAGGCGCAGCTCACCTTGGGGCAACTCGGGCAGCTGGAAGCCCAGGGAGAGCTGGTCGGCGAGGACCGGGCGGGTGAGCCGGGAGAGGGCGTCGAGGAGCGCCGGGTCGAAGCCGAGGCGGTCGAGCACCTCGGGGTGGGCCAGGGTCAGGTCGAGGAGGTTGACCCGCATGGCCTGGTGGACGAAGTCGCGGGAACCGGTCAGCGCGCCGAGCTTGTCGTCGTTGCGCAGTGCCTCGCGGACGGTCGTGTCCGGTACGCCCATGCTCCGTACGACCGAGGGCACGCCCAGCAGAGCGCGCACCTTGCGGGTCTCACGAGCCAGCCCGGCGGCCGACTTGGGCGTCAGGTGCAGGCCCTCCGAGGCGCGGACGCCGGGCCGGTACGTCGCCAGGTCTCCCACGTTCAGGCGCATTCCGCCGATCGTCGTGGCGATGCCCTGGTCGCCGTCGCGCCCGATGCGGACGTCGGCCCGCATCCGCAGATCGTGTCCGGCGACCGGCAGCGTGCCGCGCGCCAGGATCCGGTCACGGTCGGCGCCCGTGAACGTCACCTGGGACGCGCCGAGTTCACGGTTCATGTCGGCGAAGGAGAGCAGCACGTCACCGCGCAGCTCGGGAATGCGGGCCCCGCTCACGGAGGTCGGCCCGTCGCCTTCGAGGGTGACGTCCCGTGCCGTCGCCGACACCGAGGCCAGCGTGACCCGGTCGGCCGCCACGTCCGGGACGGTCACCTTCACCGAGTCCAGGCGCCCACCGACGAGTTGGGACAGGAAGGGGAAGCCGCCGATCTTCACCTCGGGTGCCGCGGACAGCTTCATACGGTCCTTGAGGGCGTCCGCCGCCCGCTGCTCGGCGTAGAGCACGGCCCAGCGGTCACCGAGGGCGAGGAAGGCGGCGAGCACCGACAGGCCCACCACCGCCTTCAGCGCGAACGGCAGTCCGGCGAAGCGGCCGCGCCGACGGCGCCTGCCGCCCCGGCGGTGCTGGGGCGGGGACCATGACTCGTCTCCGCCCAGCGCCTCGGGCACTTCAGGAACTGCAGGAACTGCAGGAACTTCATACGGGTCTGCGTGGGGCTGGGTCGATATGTGGTGGGGGGCGCGCATCGATCCATCCGACCATGCGTGTGCCCCCCACCCGCAACCTCAACCCGAGGTATGCGACTCAGCTCACGATCACCGCGCGGCCTACTGGGCCACGTTCCGCGCGATGGATTGCGCGACCTACTGCACGACCGTGATCCGGTTCGTCACCGGCGGCGCGATCGGGTTCGCCGCCGAGGAGTTGGCCTTTAGGTACTTCTCCAGGGCCGCCAGGTCGTCCCCGCCGACGAGGTCGTTGGTGCCCTGGCCCAGCGTGGTGATGCCGTCGCCGCCGCCCGCGAGGAAGCTGTTCGTCGCGACGCGGTAGGTGGCCGCCGGGTCGATGGCCGTGCCGTTGAGCTTGACGGTGTCGGCGACCACGCGGTCGGCGCCGGTCTTCGTCAGGTCGAGCGTGTACGTCAGGCCGGTCGACGGCAGCAGGATCTTCGGCGCGGCCGTGTTCGTGCCGCTCACCTGCTCCTTGAGGATCTGGATCAGCTGGGCGCCGGTGAAGTCCTGCAGGTTCACGGTGTTGGAGAACGGCTGCACTGTGAAGCCCTCGGCGTAGGTCACCACGCCGTCGCCCTCGGTGCCCTTGGCCGCGTAGGTGAGGCCCGCCCGGACTCCGCCCGGGTTCATCAGCGCGAGGTCCGTCTCCGGGTCGAGCTCCTTGCCGTACGCGAGTTGCGCGTCGGCGATCAGGTCGCCCATCGGGGACTCGGTGCCGGTGCTCGGTATGTCGGCGGAGATGTAGCCGATCGCCTGGTTGCCGATGGGCGCCGCCAGGGCGTTCCACTTGCTGATCAGCTCGGTCATGTCCGTCGCCTTGGGGACGGTCCGGGTGACCACGTGGTTGGCGGACGCCACGGCCGTACGGGCGATGTCACCCGTCCAGCGGTCGTAGGTCAGCGTGGTGTCCGTGTAGAGGCGGCCGAAGGACGCGGCCGAGGTGACCGTGCGCGGCTTGCCCGACGGGTCGTTGATCGTGCACGCGTACGCGGCGTGGGTGTGGCCGGTGACCAGCGCGTCCACCTGCGGGGTGATGTTCTTGGCGATGTCGACGATCGGGCCGGAGATGCCGTCGCCGGCGCCCGGGGAGTCGCAGTCGTAGTTGTACGACGCCGAGGCGGGCAGGCCGCCCTCGTGGATGAGCGCGACGATCGACTTGACGCCCTGCTTCTGCAGCACCTTGGCGTACTTGTTGATCGTCTCGACCTCGTCCTTGAACTTGAGGCCCTTGACGCCCTCGGCGGAGACGACGCCCGGGGTGTCCTCCAGGGTCACGCCGATGAAACCGACCTTGACGTCCTTCTTCTTCCACACCCAGTAGGGCTTGAGGATCGGCTTGCCGGTCTTCTCGTTCAGCACGTTCGCCGCGAGGTACGGGAAGTCGGCGCCGTCGAACTCCTCGTCCGAGTAGCAGCCGGCGGTCGGGTGGCAGCCGCCGTTCTGCAGGCGGCCCAGCTCCTTGGCGCCCTCGTCGAACTCGTGGTTGCCGACGCTCGTCACATCGAGGTCGAGCTTGTTCAGCGCCTCGATGGTGGGCTCGTCGTGGAAGAGGCCCGAGATCAGCGGGGAGGCACCGACCATGTCGCCGCCTGCCGCCGTGATGGAGTACTTGTTGCCCGCGCGAGCCTGGCGCAGGTGGGTGGCGAGGTACTCGACCCCACCGGCGTCGATCGTCTTGGTCGTGCCGTCCGCCTGGAGTTCGGTGACCCGGCCGGAAGAGCCGGACGGCGGCTCCAGGTTGCCGTGCAGGTCGTTGAACGACAGCAGCTGTACGTCCTGGTAGCGGCCCGGCGCCTGACCGCCGGGCTTGCCCTTGGACTCGCCCGCGCTCGCCGTCGACGGCAGCGCGGCCGCCAGCGCGCCGACCGTGGCGAGACCGGCGGCCGCGGCCACCAGACGATACGTACGACGTCTGCGGTGCTCGTGCGACTGGGATGTGGCTGGCATACGCCCCCCTGGGTTTCTGGTGAGGAAGTGGGTGAGGAAGTGGCCCCGTCCCGGCGCAGCCTAGGGTCAACGCGCGTAGCGCGACAGAGGTTTCGTGGTTACATCCTGGTTGCTTCTTTGCCGCCACTTTGCCGGTACCTCCCCTTACCCTCGTACGCATGACCAGCGACGACACCGCACTCCCCGGCAGCTCCCGCTCGATCGAAACCCACTTCGCGCTCCCCCCGGACCGGACCGAGGCCGTGCTCGGGCTGCTCGCGGAGGCCGCCCGCAACGACGGGCAGCAGGCGGTGTCCGAACAAGGGCGGCTGCAGTTGCGGGGCGGTCCGCGCGAGGGCGTGTCCCATTTGCTGCTGTCTGTGGGGGCCGAACTGGTCGGCTACGCGCAACTGGAGGACACTGACCCGGTGGAGGCGCCGGCCGCCGAACTCGTCGTCCATCCCGCGCACCGCGGTCACGGCCACGGGCGGGCCCTGGGCTCGGCGCTGCTCGCCGCGTCCGGCAAGCGGCTGCGGGTGTGGGCGCACGGTGGCCACTCCGCCGCGCGGCATCTTGCGCAGGTTCTCGGCCTCACCCTCTTCCGCGAACTGCGGCAGATGCGGCGGACCTTGACGGACCTGGACCTTCCGGACCCGGTGCTTCCCGAAGGCGTGACCGTCCGCACCTTCGTCCCCGGCACCGACGACGCCGCCTGGCTCGCGGCCAACGCGGCCGCCTTCGCCCACCATCCCGAGCAGGGCTCCCTCACCCAGCGGGACCTCGACGACCGCAAGGCCGAGTCGTGGTTCGACCCCTCCGGGTTCTTCCTCGCCTTCCGGGGCGACGAACTGGTCGGCTTCCACTGGACGAAGGTCCACGCGGAGGAACGGCTCGGCGAGGTGTACGTCGTGGGCGTACGGCCCGGTGCGCAGGGCGGAGGGCTGGGCAAGGCCCTTACGGCGATCGGGTTGCGGCACCTCGCGGGGCGGGGGCTGCCGACGGTGATGCTGTATGTCGACGCCGACAACAACGCGGCGGTGTCGGTGTACGAGCGGCTGGGGTTCGTGACGTACGAGACGGACCTGATGTACCGCACGGAGACCTGACCGGACATGGGGGGCGAGCATGGGTGACTGGGTCGTGATCGCGGAGTACCGCAGTGGTGACTACGACGAGAGTGAGTTCTACGCCGCGGGAGACACGAAGGACCGGGCGCTGGAGGAACTCCAGCGCCTCCTCCACACGTATCTGCCGCGGCCCGGGATCAACGAGAAGTGGCGCCGGGTCTACCGGCTCGCCGACCGCGAGTCGTACGTGGTGATGATCAAGGGGTCGATGACTCTGTGGCACTGCACCCTGCGGGTCGCGGAGTTCGTGTCCGACTCGGCCGACCCGGCCGTGGCCGCGAGGGCGCAGGCCGAGGACGCGGCAGCGGAAGCCGCTGCCGCGCCCCAGGACCGGATCCCGCCCGGCCACGACTAGGACGGGCCTGTCCGGAGTGAGGTCCTCGCCCTCACCCGCCCGTCGGTCCCGCCACCGCGGAGCGGCGTCGCAGTAGCCACCTCCGCCGTAGGGGTTCCGGCCCGCACGCGGCCCACAGCAGCGCCGCCGCTGCCAGGATCAGCGCCCAGCGTTCGTGGGCGGCCTGCCACTGCGGGTCGCCGGTCGGTACGAACAGGGACCAGCGGTCCGGCAGCAGCAGGCGGGCCAGGATCGCCGTAACCAAGATCGCGGCGGCCACGGACGGTCCCGGCTCGGGCTCGTTCGCGAGGCGCACGGCCGTCGCGGCGGCGGCCAGTGCGAGGGCGGCGGTCGCCGCGGCCTCCACGGTGACGGCGCCGACCGGGGGCCGTACCTGGTGCGGCACCAGGGCCAGTACGGCCGTCCACCACAGCACGGCCACCGGCGCGACCCACGCCACCCGCAGCCCCGCCCGCACCCAGCGCCGGGTGGTGACGGGTGCGGTGAGGTGCCGGGCGGGATCGTCCAGCAGGAACGACAGGCCGAGGGCGAAGGCGAGGGCAGCGGCCCGCAGCAGGTTGAGGGCCAGCCAGGCGTCCGGCGGGCCGTCGGCCAGCCGCGGCAGCCCGACGAGCAACAGCCCTACGACGGCCCCCGCGCCCAGCGCCCGCCAGGGGACGGTACGCCCGACAGCCCACACCAAGACCCCGCTCACGCCACGCACCTGACGGACCCCCTCGACGCCCCGCAACACCATGCCTCCTCCTCAGCGCTCTTCGTCGCCCGACCCACTCACACCCCGGCCGCAGGCCCCCCACCACCGCTCCCGTCACAACCCGCATCCCCGCTCCCCCTCGACACCCCGCATCGCCACGCCGCCCCCTCAGCACCCTTCACCGCCCGACCCACTCACACCCCGGCCGCAGGCCCCCCACCACCGCTCCCGTCACAACCCGCATCCCCGCTCCCCCTCAACGCCCCTCTCCCCCGTCACTCCGCACACTCGTCGCCCTCCTTGGGCACCTCGGCGCCCAGCAGCCGAGCCGCCTGAGCCGTGGTCACCCCTGGAGCCGTCAGTTCACTCCAGTGCTTCTTGACCGCCGCGGTGACCTCGGCCCGCGGACGCTTCAGCAGTTCCACCGTCACCGATGTCTGTCCGGCGGACATGGACAGCGGGTTGGTCGGCATCAGGACGATCGCCGAGCCGCTGAGGCTGTCGTCGAGGCGGACGTTGCGCAGGTCGGTAACCGGGTCGGCGGCGCCGCCCAGGGCCAGCCACATCACGGTCACCACGCGCCCGTCGCACAGGTCGCCGCCCTTGGTCTCGTCGCCCGCGACCAGCACGGAGGCGACGGCCGCCGCGAACTCGGGGACGCGGTTGCCGCCCCAGCGCGTGCCGACGGTGACCTGGTGGGGCGTGGTGGACGGGGTGATCGTGCTGTCGGAGTCGAGGCCGTAGGTGGCGTCGATCCGCTGGCGTACCAGCAACGGCTCCTGGGCCGCCGAGCCGCCCGCGAGGGACTGGACGCGGTCGACGACGTCCGCCCAGGTGGCCGCCTGGCCGGTCCACTCCGGGAACGCGCAGTACGTCGAGGTCCCGTGCCGGGTGCAGGACTGCTGCTTCTCCGGGGTGAGGGTGGCCCGTTCCCGGGCCGCGGTCAGCTCCGCCGAGACGCCCCCGGACTGGGCGACCGCGCCGGTCAGCGTGAGGGCGAGGGCGCCCGCGAGGCCGGCCTTGACGGACCGGGTCCGGCCGCCGGCGGCCAGTACGGCAGCCGTGGCCGCCAGCAGGACGAGGCCGATCAGGTAGAGGGCGTGCCAGGCGGCGGGCCGCCCGATGAGGTCGGACGGCAGGGTCTCGCTGCTGTTCTCGCCGACGACCGGCGACAGCCAGCGGCTCCCCTCGGCGTCGCCCGTGCCGACGGAGATGAACGTGGCGGCGGTGAACAGGCCGAGCACCAGGATCGGCGCGGCGAACACGGTCGGCACCAGGCGGGCGATCAGCACGCCAAGGGCGCCGCACAGCAGCACGTACAGGGGCCCGACGGCGAGTTCGGCGACCGATCCGTGGCCCACCGCGCCCGGCCTGAGCGCCTGCCAGGTGAACTCGCCCAGCACCACCAGCGAGGTGAGCACGGCGAACGGCACGACCGACAGGACGTGCGCGACCGTACGCCGCCACGGCTCCATCACCAGCACGTCGAAGTGCCGGTCGGTGCCGCGCCGGCGGGAGCGCAGCGCGCCCCGGTTGACGCAGACCAGCAGGGCGATGCCCAGGAGCAGGGGCGCGCTCTGCGTCCCGCGGTCGGCGTCCTGGAGGGCGGGGTAGGCGTCCATGCCCTCGCGTTCGGACAGCAGCTTGTAGAGGGTGTAGCCGACGTAGACGAGGAGGGTGACCAGGACCGGGATGTAGCGCAGGAGGTCGCGTGCCTCGAAGCGGGCGAGGGCGGCCACGGCCGCCCAGGGCCGGCGTGGCTCGCCCTGCGTGACGGGCGGGACCGTTGCTTCCATGACCGTGTTCACGCTGCAGCCACCTCCGCGTCCGTGCCGTCGAGGGTGAGCAGGTAGCCGTCCTCCAGGGTGGGTTCGAGGAGGTCGGCGCCCGGCGGGGGATCGCCGACGTTGCGGAAGGAGCCGGTGCCGGTGCGCCAGCCGGCCAGTGCGCCCGGGTCGCGTTCCGTACTGCTCCACACCCGGCCCGCGGCCCGCGCGGTCAGTTCGGCCGGGGTGCCGTCGAAACGGACCCGGCCGGCGGCCAGGACGACGACCCGGTTGCAGAGCATCGCCACGTCCTCCGTCTGGTGGGTGGACAGCAGCACGGTCCGCCCCTCTCCCGCCTGCGCGATCAACTCCCTGAAGCGCATGCGCTGTTCGGGGTCGAGGCCGACGGTCGGCTCGTCGAGGACGAGGAAGCCGGGGTCGCCGACGAGCGCGGCCGCCAGCGCGACCCGCTGCCGCATGCCGCCGGACAGCCTCTTGATGCGCCGGCCGCGTACGTCACCCAGGTCGACCTCCTGCAGCACCCGCCTGACCTCCCGGTGGCGGGCGCCCCGGTCGGTCAGCTCCTTCAGGATCGCCACGTAGTCGACGAACTCGAAGGCCGTGAAGTCCGGGTGGAAGCCGGGGGTCTGCGGCAGATAGCCGAGCGAGCGCCGCACCTCCTGCCGCCCGCGCGAGGTGGCCGGGTCGTTCCCGAGCACGGTGAACGCCCCGTGGTCCGGAGGCACGGCCGTCGCCAGCACCCGCAACAGGGTGGTCTTCCCGGCGCCGTTGGGCCCCAGCAGCCCGGTGACGCCCCGGGTCAGTCGCAGCGACACGTCGTCGAGGGCGCGGGTACCGCCGTAGCGCAGGCTCAGCCCGGAGGCGGAGACGGTGGGGGTCATGCGGAACTCCCGTTGAAGAGGTCGAAACGGTCACGAAGAAGGAAGAGCAGCCCGGCGGCGAGGGCCGCGACCACCGCGGACGCGCCCTGCCCGGCCGCGGTGAACGGTGCGAGCGGGTCCCCGTCGGCCGCCTGCCGCGCGTGCGCCGTCAGCAGCAGTGCGATCCAGGACCCGCCGACCAGGGCCGGCGCGAGCACCGGCCCGAGCCTCGGCGTGAGGGCCAGGCCGGTCGCGGTGAGGGCGAGGGCGGGCAGCAGCCAGGCGAGCGCGCGCAGCCCGTAACCGGGGAGCGCGAGCGTGGCGAGCCCGTTGAGGCCCAGTCCGGTGACGAGCACGGCGACCGTACGGATCATCAGCAGCCGGAAGCCGTGCGTCGGCGAGACGACGGCCATCTCGTACGTCGGGTCCAGAGCGGGTCCGTACGAGAGCGCGACCCCGCCCAGCGGCAGCAGTGGCGCGAGCGCGAGGAACAGCGTGGGCGTGCCGGCGTCCGGACGGTAGTTGGCCACGGCAACGGTCATCACGAGGACGGCGAAGACGGAACCGAGCCAGGATCCGCGCAGCACCGGCGTGGCCGCGAGCAGCCGCGCGGTGTGGTCGGGGACCCCGATCCGGGCGAGCAGGGACTCCAGGAGCCCCGGCCGGGGGGCGTCGAGTTCGGCGTCGAGCCGCTCCCAGCCCGCGTCGAGGGCGACCGGGTCGCTCACGTCGGCGAGCACACTCCGGCACCGGGCGCAGGCGGTGAGATGCGCGTCCGCGGACCAGAGGACGGGGGGCGCCAACTCACCCTGGGCGTAGGCCCGCAGATCCTCCTCGGACACATGCCAGGTCATGCCGCCACCTCCCGTGCTCGTAGGTTCGTCGTCATGCCAGCGCCTCCCGCAACTGCTTCCGGGCCCGCATCGCCCGCGTCTTGACCGTGCCCGGCGGGATGCCGAGGAGGACGGCCGCCTCCCGGGTGGTCAGCCCGTCGATGACCGTCGCCTGCAGCACGGCGCGCAGCTCCGGTGAGAGCCGGACCAGGGCGCCCGCGAGGTCCCCGTGCTCCACCCCCGCGAGCACGCGTTCCTCCGCGGACGCCTCGTCCCGGTGCCGCAGCCGTGCCAGCGCCTGCCGCAGCCGCCCCCGTGCCCCGTCGCCGCGCAGCGCGTCGACCAGCCGCCGCGAACCGATGCGCCACAGCCATCCGGCGACATCGCCCTCCGCGTGGTAGCGGGCGGTCCCCCGCCACACCGCCAGGAAGGTCTCCTGTACGACGTCGTCGACGATCCCGGCGTCGGAGCACCGGCCGCGCAGTCGTGCGGTGAGCCACGGCGCGAAGCGCCGGTACAGCTCTTCGAAGGCGCGCCGGTCCCCGTCCGCCGCGATGGCCCGCAGCAGCTCCCCGTCGCTTCTCGTTTCGCTCACGTCTCCTCATCGGACGAGCCCTGTCGAACGGTTCACGCAATCACGCTTGACTTTCCGACGCCTCTTCCACCACCCTTTCACTACTCAATTAGTTAAAGGGTGGTGGAACGGGTGGTCGAGTACCGCATCGACCGGCACAGTGGCGTCGCCACCTACGTCCAGATCGTCCAGCAGACCAAGCAGGCCCTCCGCCTCGGTCTCCTCGAACCCGGCGACAAACTGCCGACGGCCCGCGAGGTCGTGGAGGCCACCGCCATCAACCCCAACACCGTCCTCAAGGCCTACCGCGAACTGGAGCGGGAGGGCCTCGTCGAGGCACAGCGCGGACTGGGCACCTTCGTCCGGCGCACGCTGGGCACCGCACCGGCCGACTCCCCCCTGCACGGCGAGCTGGACACCTGGACGGCCCGGGCCCGCGAGGCCGGACTGGGCCGCGAGGACGTGGCCGCGCTGTTCACCGCCGTACTCGAGAAACACTTCCAAGGAGACCCGTCATGACCGACACGGCGATGGCCGCGGCCGCGCTGGGCAAGCGCTTCGGCCGCCGAGGCGGCTGGGCACTGCAGTCGTGCACCTTCCGGCTGCCCGCCGGCCGCGTCTGCGCGGTCGTCGGCCCCAACGGGGCGGGCAAGTCCACCCTGCTCGCCCTCGCCGCCGGCCTGCTGGCCCCCAACGAGGGCACGGTGACCGTCCTCGGGACGACCCCGGGCGAGGCACGCACGCGCGTGGGCTTCGTCGGCCAGGACAAACCGCTGTACCCGCAGCTCAGCGTCGCCGAGACGCTGCGCATGGGCGCCGACCTCAACCCCGGCCGCTGGGACAGCGCTGCGGCCGAGCGGATCGTGGCCGACGGCGAGCTCGACCCCAAGTCCCGCATACGTTCCCTCTCCGGCGGCCAGCGCACCCGCGTCGCGCTCGCCCTGGCCCTGGCCAAGCGCCCCGAACTGCTGCTCCTGGACGAGCCGATGGCCGACCTCGACCCGCTGGCCCGGCACGAGCTGATGGGCGTCCTGATGGCGCGGGCCGCCGAGGACGGCACCACGATCGTGATGTCCTCGCACGTGGTCGCCGAGCTGGAGGACTCCTGCGACCACCTCCTGCTGATCGGCGGCGGCCGGGTCCGCCTCTCCGGCGAGATCGACGAACTCCTGGCCGCCCACGCGCGCGTGTCCGTCCCCGCCGAGACCGACCTCGCCCCGCACACCGTCGTCGAGTCCCGCACCACCGGCCGCCAGCTCACCGCCCTGATCCGCCCGGCGGGCCCGCTCGCCGGCGACTGGCGCACAGGCGGCCGCCTCTCCCTGGAGGACCTGGTCCTCGCCCATCTGCGCAACCCCGAGGCACCGGCCCTGACCCCGGCCGAACGCGAGGAGAAGGCCGCGTGAGCACTGTGACCGCACCCACCCCGGCCGCCGCACCGGGCCCCGCCGCGCCCACGCCCGCCCCCGCCGCGCCACCCCGCCAGCTCCGCTGGATGCTGCGGCTCCACCGCCCGGCCCTGTACGCCTGGACGGGCCTGGTCGTCGCCCTCGCCGTCCTGCTGCTGTGGCTCGGAGGCCCGCTCACCGACGCGTCGGCGCTCGGCTGGCAGGGGTACGACGCCTGCGGGATGAACACGGCGTGCGCGTACGACCAGGACGCGATCCTCCTCTACAAGGACGTCTCCCTCTACACGAGCTTCGCCCTCCTGGCGGTGCCGTTCCTGGTCGCCGCCTGGGCAGGCGCCTCGCTGATCGGCCGCGAACTGGAGAGCGGCACCGCCCGGCTCGCCTGGACGCAGAGCGTGACGCCCACCCGCTGGCTGGCCGCCAAGCTCGCCCTGCCCGCGGCCCTGATCACCGCCGGCACCGCCCTCGCGGCCCTGCTGCACCGCCTGGCGTGGTCGGCGGGCCAGGGCCGCGTCGACAACACCAAGCCCTGGTACAGCGTCGAGACCCTCTACGCGAGCGGGCCCATCGTCGTCGGGCTCGCCCTGGCGGGCCTGGCCGCCGGTGCCCTCCTCGGCCTGCTGCTGCGCCGGTCGCTCGCCGCCATGGTCGGCGCCGTCTGCACCACGGGCGCCTTGTGGATCGCGATGTTCCTGGCCCTGCCCCACCTCTGGCCGACCGCCACCCACGTCAGCAGCCTGCGGGACGGCCCGTCCGGCTCCGGCATGGGCGTCGCCGATGGCCTGCTCACCGCCGACGGCGACCGCCTCGACATCCCCCAGTACTGCGGCAGCAACGCCGGCCCCACGTGCGGCACGCTCTTCGACCGCCTCGACGCCGTCAGCTTCTACAAGGACTACCACCCCGAGTCGCACTACTGGCCCCTCCAGCTCATGGCGACCGCCGTCCTCCTCGCCGTCACCGCGACGCTGACCGTGCTGGCGTTCCGGGTGCTGCGGCACCGGACCGGCGTCCGCAAGGGAGCCGCCGTATGACCGCCGTCCAGGGCCTGGCCCGCACGGTGCTGCGGCTGCACCGCACGGCCGGGATCGTGTGGGGGCTCTTCGTCCTCGGCTCCGTCGCCTGGCTGGTGTGGCTGAACGAGGTCACCGCGGACTCGGCGCGCGCCGCGCTGGACAGCTGCCCCAGGAACACCGGCCTCTGCCACGCCGTCTGGGCCGGCCTGGACTACAGCGCGCCGACGGGCTGGATCAGCACGTTCATGTACTACAGCTTCTGGGCCGTAGCCGCCTGGGCGGGCGGCTCGCTGATCGGCCGCGAGCTGGAGAGCGGCACCGCGCGGCTCGCCTGGACGCAGGGCGTGACGCCCACCCGCTGGCTGGCCGTCAAACTCGCGCTGCCCGCCCTGCTGATCATCCTCACCGGCGCTGTCTTCGTCCCCGTCTACCGGTGGGCCTGGTCGGCGAACCGGGACCTGATGGGCGACAGCTGGAGCTTCGCCGACGTCTTCGCCGCCCACGGCCCGGCGGTGGTGGCCTACGGCCTGTGCGCCCTCGCCGTCGGCACGCTCACGGCACTCGTGCTGCGCCGCTCGCTGCCCGCGCTCGGGGTCTCCGTCGCCGTGATGGTGGTGCTCAACCAGATCATGGAACGGCAGCGGGAGGATTTCTGGCCGACGGTGACCGGCGGCTCCGGCGCCCGCAAGGTGACCAACGACTGGTGGCAGGTGGGCAACGGCACCTACCATCCCCCGTCCCACTTCTGGCCCCTGCACCTCGTCGAGACCGGCATCCTCCTCGCCGTCACCGCCGCGGCCACGACCACCGCCTTCTGGCTACTGCGCCGCCGCACCCGCTGAAGCGGACCGTGCGTCTCTCCACGGGGGGGGAGGGACGCACGGTCAAGACGTCCGCCACCAGAGGACCGGAACGCACGGTCAAGACGTCCATCGCCGCCGGGACGCACGGCCGAGGCGTCCATCGCCGCGGGACGCACGGCCGAGACGTCCGCCCACCGGAGCCAGGGACGCACGGCCGAGACGTCCGCCACCAGAGGACCGGAACGCACGGTCAAGACGCATCGCCGCGGGACGCACGGCCGAGGCGTCCATCGCCGCGGGACGCACGGCCGAGACGTCCGTCCACCGGAGGCAGGGACGCACGGCCAAGACGTCCGCCACCAGAGGACCGGAACGCACGGTCAAGACGCCGTCCACCGGAGCCAGGGACGCACAGTCGAGACGTCCATCGCCGGGGAGAAGGGACGCACGTCAAGGCGTCCCTCGCCAGGTGCGGACGCCCGTGAGCCGTTCCCCGGTGTCCCACACGCCATGTCGCCGTAACCGCTGGTTCAGACAGGCTTGCGAGGCTCAGTGGATGAAGCCCGTCGTGCCAGAGCCCGCGCCGCCCCCCGAGGGGACAGCGAGGAACGGGGAGGCCCGTTTCGCCCCCGCGCTCCCGCCCGCCCTGTCCGACGCGCCTGTATCGCTCGTGGCGCGGAAGAATGGGTCCATGAGCCAGCCAAACACCCAGGCACAGGTCCAGCACGCCCAGCCCTCCGTGGGTTCCATCGCCGCGCACCGCCCGCACACCGTGTCGGCCGCCGTCTCCGACCTGGAACCCGACATCGACGCCGACCTCGACGCGTACGAAGAGGCGCCGTTCGACGGCCCCCAGCTCCCGCAGGGCCGCTTCCTCGACCGGGAACGCAGCTGGCTCGCGTTCAACGAGCGGGTCCTCGAACTCGCCGAGGACCCGAACACCCCCCTGCTGGAGCGCGCGAACTTCCTCGCGATCTTCGCCAGCAACCTGGACGAGTTCTTCATGGTCCGGGTGGCCGGCCTGAAGCGCCGCATCGCCACCGGGGTCGCGACCCGGTCCGCGTCCGGCCTCCAGCCCCGCGAGGTCCTGGAGATGATCTGGGCCCGCTCGCGCGAACTCATGGCCCGGCACGCCGCCTGCTACCACGAGGACGTCGCCCCCGCCCTCGCCGAGGAGGGCGTCCACCTGGTGCGCTGGAGCGAGCTCCAGGAGAAGGAACAGGCCCGCCTGTTCACCCTCTTCCGCCACCAGATCTTCCCCGTGCTGACCCCGCTGGCGGTCGACCCGGCCCACCCCTTCCCGTACATCTCGGGGCTGTCCCTCAACCTGGCCGTCGTCGTACGCAACCCCGTCACCGGGCACCGCCACTTCGCCCGCGTCAAGGTGCCGCCGCTGCTGTCCCGCTTCCTGGAGAGCTCCCCGGGCCGCTACGTCCCCATCGAGGACGTCATCGCCGCCCACCTGGAGGAGCTGTTCCCGGGCATGGAGGTCCTGGAGCACCACGCCTTCCGCCTCACCCGCAACGAGGACCTGGAGGTCGAGGAGGACGACGCCGAGAACCTCCTCCAGGCCCTGGAGAAGGAGCTCATGCGGCGCCGCTTCGGGCCGCCGGTGCGCCTGGAGGTGGAGGAGTCGATCGACCGCGAGGTCCTCGACCTCCTCGTCCGCGAGCTGAAGATCAGCGAGGCGGAGGTGTACCCGCTGCCCGGTCCCCTGGACCTCACGGGCCTCTTCCGCATCGCCTCCCTCGACCGGCCCGAACTGAAGTACAAGAAGTTCATCGCCGGTGTCCACCGCGACCTGGCCGAGGTCGAGTCGGCGTCCGCGGCCGACATCTTCGCCGCCCTGCGCACCCGGGACGTACTGCTGCACCACCCGTACGACTCCTTCTCCACGTCGGTCCAGGCGTTCCTGCAGCAGGCGGCCGACGACCCGGACGTCCTCGCCATCAAGCAGACCCTGTACCGGACCTCGGGCGACTCCCCCATAGTCGACGCGCTCATCGACGCCGCCGAGGCCGGCAAGCAGGTCCTCGTCCTGGTGGAGATCAAGGCCCGCTTCGACGAGCACGCCAACATCAAGTGGGCGCGCAAGCTGGAGGAGGCGGGCTGCCATGTCGTCTACGGCCTGGTCGGTCTGAAGACCCACTGCAAGCTGTCCCTGGTGGTCCGTCAGGAGGGCGACACGCTACGGCGGTACAGCCACGTCGGCACGGGCAACTACCACCCGAAGACGGCCAGGCTGTACGAGGACCTGGGCCTGCTGACGGCGGACCCCCAGGTCGGCGCGGACCTCTCGGACCTCTTCAACCGCCTCTCGGGCTACTCCCGCCGCGAGACGTACCGCCGCCTCCTGGTCGCCCCCAAGTCCCTGCGGGACGGCCTGATCGCGCGGATCAACAAGGAAGTCCAGCACCACCGTGCCGGGCGCCCCGCCTTCGTCCGCATCAAGGTCAACTCGATGGTGGACGAGGCGATCATCGACGCCATGTACCGGGCGTCCCAGGCGGGCGTGGAGTGCGACGTGTGGGTGCGCGGCATCTGCGCGGTCCGCCCCGGCGTCACGGGCATGTCCGAGAACATCCGGGTCCGCTCGATCCTCGGCCGCTTCCTCGAACACTCCCGGGTGTTCGCCTTCGGCAACGGGGGCGAGCCGGAGGTGTGGTTCGGCAGCGCCGACATGATGCACCGCAACCTCGACCGCCGTATCGAGGCGCTGGTGAGGGTCACCGACCCGGCCCACCGGGCGGCCCTCAACCGCCTGCTGGAGACCGGCATGTCCGACACCACCGCGTCCTGGCACCTCGGCCCGGACGGCGAGTGGACCCGGCACGCGACCGACCAGGACGGCCAGCCCCTGCGCAACGTCCAGGAGATGCTCATAGACGCCCGGAGGCGCCGGCGTGGCACAGCAACACCTTGACCCGACGGATCCCCGGTCCGGGCCCGCCGGGCCCGTGACGGGGGACGCCCTCGCGGGCTACCTGCGGTCCCAGGCCACGGAGTTCCTCCGCGCGCTACGGCTGCACCGCGAAACCGGCGGCACCGCGGCCGGCGCGAACGGCGCGGAGGACTCCGTCGACGCGGCCCGGGCCCTGCGCCGCTCGGTCCGCCGCATCAGCGGCAGCCTGCACACCTTCCGCCCCCTCCTCGACCCCGAGTGGTCGGACGCGACGCGCCCCGAACTGGCCTGGCTGTCGGGAACCCTGGCGATGGAGCACGCGTACGGCGCCCGCCTGGACCGCCTGCTCCTCGCCCTGCACCGCCTGTCGGGCGCGGTCTTCCCGACCCAGTCGGCGGGCAACGCGACAGCCCGCGAAGCTGCGGGCAGTCGCGCCGACGCAGCTCCGGGCAGTCGTGCCGCTGGGGCGGCACGGGTGGGCGCAGCGGCACCCGGCAACGCCGGCTCCCCGACCCACCCCACCGCACCCGCCCCCGCCCCCGCCCCCGCCCCGGACCGCGGCAACCTCACCGTCGGCGCGGCAAAGGCGGGCGCCCTGCTCGACCGCCAGCTCACCCTCGCCCGGACCCGAGCGCACAGCACCGCCCTCCAGGCCCTCGGCTCCTCCCGTTTCCACGCGGTCGCCGACAACATCGCCTTACTCGCCAGCGAGGTCCCCCTCACCCCCACGGCGACCACCACCGGCCTGGACTCCTTCGCCGCCGCCGCCGAGGACCGCCTCACGGACGCGATCGCCGCCCTGCCCCTCGTCACCGCCGGCAGCCCCTACAACGCGGAGGCCCTGATCCACGGCCTCTCCCCGGACCCGGCCCCGCACCCCCAGGACGCCCCCTGGCACCAGGTCCGTCTCCTCCTGCGCCTGCACCGCTACGCCCGCGAGGTCCTCGACGGCGAGATGGCACCCGTAGACGTCCGGCTGCTCACCGCGGGCCAGGCCCTCGACCGCCACCGCGACGCCTCGGAGGCCGCGGCGGCAGCGGCCCACGCGGCCCGTACCCCCCGTATCGCCCCGGCGACGGCGTACGCCCTCGGCGTGCTGCACGCCGACCAGCGGCACGAGGTGGAGGCGGCACGTTTCGCCTTCCAGCAGTGCTGGCAGAGGCAGGCGGTCGGCACGCCCTGACCCATCTCCCCGTGGAGGCGGTGACACCGATGCCCCGAGCGAAGGAAGCCGCGGAGCCCCCCGTCCAGGCGGCCGGCTGCGTCCTGTGGCGCCGCTCCCCCGTCGACGGCAAGCTGGAGATCTGTCTCGTGCACCGGCCGAAGTACGACGACTGGTCGCACCCCAAGGGCAAGCTGAAGCGCGGCGAGGCCCATCTGTCCGGCGCCCTGCGCGAGGTCGAGGAGGAGACGGGTCACCGGGCCGTGGCCGGCACCCGCCTGCCCACCGTCCGCTACCTGGCGAACGACCGTCCCAAGGAGGTCCGCTACTGGGCGGCCGAGGCGACGAGCGGCGCTTTCACCCCGAACGACGAGGTGGACCGCATCCTGTGGCTGCCTCCGACCGCGGCCCGAAACCGCCTGACCCAGCCGAGGGACCGCGCCCTCGTCGACGCCCTGCTCCGGGCCCTTCGCCTGAGATAGTCGACGGAAATCACTCCGTGTCCTCGACGTGAGCGTTCCGTGACCTCACCGCACCGTCCTCAGGGGTTCACCCCCCGTTCATTCACGGCCTTCGGCGCCTTCACCTGTTCTGCCTAATTTCAGCCGTACAGACTTCGCACGCCGCCGGTTCAGGACGGCGGCTCTCGGAAGGAACTCCCTCAAGTGAAGCTTCAGCGCATGAACCGGCGGGCCCTCACCCTCGGTGCTCTCGCCGTCTCCGGCGCCCTGGCCCTCACGGCGTGCGGCTCGGACGACACCGGCACCAGCGGCGGCGGTGCCACCTCGACCGCGGCGGCCGGGAACATCAAGTGTGACGACGCCAAGGGTCAGCTCCTCGCCGACGGCTCCTCCGCGCAGAAAAACGCGATCGACGCCTGGGTCAAGCAGTTCTCCGCCGCCTGTGGCGTGCAGATCAACTACAAGGGCGGCGGCTCGGGCGCCGGTGTCACCGCGTTCACGCAGGGCCAGGTGCCCTTCGCCGGTTCCGACTCCGCGCTGAAGCCCGAAGAGGTCACCGCCTCCAAGCAGGTCTGCTCCGGCGGTCAGGGCATCGACCTCCCGATGGTCGGCGGCCCGATCGCGGTCGGCTTCAACGTGTCCGGCGTCGACAAGCTCACCCTGGACGCCCCGACCCTCGCCAAGATCTTCAACAACGAGATCACCAACTGGAACGACGAGGCGATCAAGAAGCTGAACCCCGACGTCGACCTGCCCAACCTCAAGATCCAGGCGTTCCACCGCTCGGACGAGTCCGGCACGACGGACAACTTCACCAAGTACCTGATCGCCACCGCCAAGAGCGACTTCCCCTACGAGGGCGGCAAGGCCTGGCAGGCCAAGGGCGGCCAGTCCGCTCCGCAGTCCTCCGGTGTCGCCCAGCAGGTGAAGCAGACCAACGGCGCCATCGGCTACTTCGAGCTGTCGTACGCCAAGGACGGCATCAAGACGGTCGCCCTCGACACCGGCGCCTCCACCCCGGTCGAGGCCACCGTCGACAACGCCACCAAGGCGATCGCGGACGCCAAGGTCGTCGGCACCGGCAAGGACCTCGCGCTGCAGCTGAACTACGCGACCAAGGCCGACGGCGCCTACCCGATGGTCCTCGTCACGTACGAGATCGTCTGCGACAAGGGCAACAAGGCCGACACGCTGCCCGCCACCAAGGCGTTCCTGCGCTACATCGCCTCCGAGGACGGCCAGAAGATCCTCGCCGAGAACGACTACGCCCCCATCCCCGACGACATCATCGCCAAGGTCCGCACCACCATCGAGGGCCTGAGCTGATCCGAGTGCGGTCCGGCCCGGGGCCCGAAAACCCCGGTCCGGACCGCACCGTCCGGTGCACCGCCGCCAGGAGCCACCCGCACATCGCGTACGGCTCCACAGGGCCGTACGGCGCGTACGGCCCGCAGACCGGAGAAACCCGATGGACATAACCACGAAGAGCACCGCAGCTCCTGCCCCAATCGAGCCACCGACCGCGACCGAACAAAAGCGCGCGGCCCGTGGCGCCACCCGACCCGGTGACCGGATCTTCCTCGGTTTCTCCCGCGGGTCGGGCATCCTGCTGCTGGTGATCATGGCCGCGATCGCGGTCTTCCTCACCTACCGCGCCTCCCTCGCGATCAGCAAGGACGAGGCCAACTTCCTCACCGCCTTCGAGTGGAACGCCACCGCCATCCCGCCGAAGTTCGGCATCGCGGTCCTGGCCTTCGGCACGGTGGTCTCCTCGATCGTCGCCATGGTCATCGCGGTCCCGATCGCGGTGGCCATCGCGCTGTTCCTCTCGCACTACGCCCCGCGCCGGCTGAGCGGTCCCATCGCCTACGTGATCGACCTGCTCGCCGCCGTGCCGTCCATCGTGTACGGCCTGTGGGGCGCGCTGATCCTCGTACCGCACATGAACGGCCTGTTCGGCTGGCTGGACACCTACCTCGGCTGGACCGGCGTCTTCTCCTGGGAGGGCGGTGCCCCCCGGTCGATGCTCACGGTCGGCATCCTGCTCGCGATCATGATCCTGCCGATCGTCACCAACGTGAGCCGCGAGGTGTTCCGCCAGGCCCCGCTGATGATCGAAGAAGCGGCCCTCGCCCTCGGCGCCACCCGCTGGGAGGTCATCCGCATGGCCGTCCTGCCCTTCGGCCGCTCCGGTGTGATCTCCGCCTCGATGCTCGGCCTCGGCCGCGCCCTCGGCGAGACGATGGCCGTCGCCACCGTGCTCTCGCCGACCTTCGACATCCAGGCCAGCCTGCTCGATCCGGGCGGCGGCACCTTCGCCCAGAACATCGCCAGCAAGTTCGGTGAGGCCACCGAGCAGGGCCGTGACGCGCTCATCGCCTCCGGCCTCGTCCTGTTCGTCATCACCCTGCTGGTCAACGGCGCGGCTCGCCTGATCATCGCCCGCCGCAAGGAGTACTCGGGGGCCAACGCATGAGCACCGCACTCGCCGACAAGCGCCCCAGCACCCTGCAGGGTGCCCGCCTCCCGAAGTGGTCCCCCTACGTCATCGCCGCCGGCTCCGTCGCCGTGGCGGTCGGCGTCGGCCTGGCCGCCGGCCTCGACAGCCGCATCCAGTGGGGCCTGATCGCCGCGATCCTCTTCATCGTCGGTTCGTACGTCGTCGCCGCCCGCGTCGAGGGCGTCCGCCAGGCCAAGGACCGCCTCGCGACCTCGCTGGTCTGGGTGGCCTTCCTGCTCGCCGTGGTCCCGCTGGTCTCCCTGGTCTGGGTGACCGTCGCGCGCGGCGTGAAGGTCCTCGACGTCTACTTCCTGACCCACTCCATGGGTGTCGTCGCCGACACCGAGCCGGGCGGCGGCATCTACGCCGCCATCCTCGGCAGCCTGGAGCAGGTCGCCCTCGCCACACTCATAGGCGCGCCGATCGGCGTGCTCACCGCGATCTACCTGGTCGAGTACGGACGCGGCAACCTCTCCCGGGCCATCACCTTCTTCGTCGACGTGATGACCGGTATCCCCTCCATCGTCGCGGGTCTGTTCATCCTGAGCCTGATGCTGATGATGGACCTGGAGCCGTTCGGCTTCGCCGGCTCGCTCGCCCTCGCGATCCTGATGATGCCGGTCGTCGTCCGCTCCACGGAGGAGATGCTCAAGCTCGTCCCGAACGAGCTGCGCGAGGCCTCCCTGGCGCTCGGTGTCCCGAAGTGGCGCACGATTTTGAAGGTGGTCCTGCCGACCTCCATCGGCGGCATCACCACCGGCATCATGCTGGCGATCGCCCGGATCGCGGGTGAGACGGCTCCCGTACTGCTCCTGGTGTGGGGGAACCCGTTCATCAACTCCAACCCCTTCGAGGGGGCGCAGGCCTCGCTGCCGCTGTACATCTACCAGCAGTACGCGAACAGCGCGGGCTCCGGAGCGGCCTACGACCGCGCCTGGGCGGCGTCGCTGACGCTGATCGCCTTCGTGATGATCCTCAACCTGGGGGCCCGCGGCATCGCCCGCTGGAAGGCCCCGAAGACCGGTCGCTGACGCGGCCATACGGCGACTGATCCTGGAAGTGAAGTAGAGACATGGCCAAGCGAATCGACGTAAGCGGGCTCACCGCCTACTACAGCGCCCACAAGGCGATCGAGGACATCTCGATGACGGTCGAGCCGCGCTCGGTGACGGCCTTCATCGGCCCCTCCGGCTGCGGCAAGTCGACGTTCCTGCGCACGCTGAACCGGATGCACGAGGTCACCGTGGGCGGCCGCGTCGAGGGCAAGGTGCTGCTGGACGACGAGGACCTCTACGGCCACGGCATCGACCCGGTGTCGGTCCGCCGCGAGGTCGGCATGGTGTTCCAGCGTCCCAACCCCTTCCCCACGATGTCGATCTTCGACAACGTCGCGGCGGGTCTGCGCCTGAACGGCTCGTACAAGAAGTCGGAACTGAGCGACGTCGTCGAGAAGTCCCTCAAGGGCGCGAACCTCTGGAACGAGGTGAAGGACCGTCTCAACAAGCCCGGTTCGGGCCTCTCCGGCGGCCAGCAGCAGCGCCTGTGCATCGCGCGGGCGATCGCGGTGGAGCCGAACGTGCTGCTGATGGACGAGCCCTGCTCGGCGCTCGACCCCATCTCGACCCTCGCCATCGAGGACCTGATCGGCGAGCTGAAGGAACGCTTCACGATCGTCATCGTGACGCACAACATGCAGCAGGCGGCCCGCGTCTCCGACCGCACGGCCTTCTTCAACCTCGCGGCGGTCGGCCAGCCCGGCCGGCTGATCGAGATCGACGACACGGAGCGCATCTTCTCCAACCCGTCGGTCCAGGCCACGGAGGACTACATCTCCGGCCGCTTCGGCTAGACCGCTCTCCCCCCAAGACCCTCGCGGTGCTGCATGGCGGTGCCACCGCGAGGACGAGAAGGGCCCGCCCCCTGGTTTCAGGGGGCGGGCCCGTCTTCTGATGGCGGCCGTGGAGCAACCGGCCCTACAGGAACGCCAGGTCCACGATCCAGAAGCTCACCGCGGCCACGATCCCCGCCGCCGGCATCGTGATGAACCAGCCCAGGACGATGTTCTTGGCGACGCCCCACCGCACGGCGTTCACTCGCTTCGTCGCGCCGACGCCCATGATCGCGGAGGTGATGACGTGGGTCGTGGAGATCGGCGCCTTGAAGATGAACGCCGTGACGAACATGATCGACGCACCGGTCGTCTCGGCGGCGAACCCCTGCGGCGGGTCCAGCTCGATGATCTTCCGGCCCAGCGTCCGCATGATCCGCCAGCCACCGGCGTACGTCCCCAGCGACAGCATCACGGCACAGGCGATCTTCACCCACACCGGGATCGGGGCGTCCGCCCCCTGGACGTCACCGATGACCAGCGCCATCACCACGATGCCCATGGTCTTCTGCGCGTCCTGAAGACCGTGTCCGAGCGCCATACCGGCCGCCGACACGGTCTGCGCTATACGGAAACCCCGCTTGGCCTTGTGCGGATTGGACCGGCGGAACAGCCACATGATGGCGCACATCACCAGGTAGCCGGCGATCAGACCGACGACCGGCGAGATGAACATCGGGATGACGACCTTCTCGAGGACGCCGGACCAGATGACCTCCGTCCCGCCCGCGAGCGCCGCCCCCACCATGCCGCCGAACAAGGCGTGCGACGAGGACGAGGGAAGACCGAAGTACCAGGTGATGAGGTTCCAGACGATGGCGCCGACCAGCGCCGCGAAGAGGATCCCCATCCCCTTGTCGCCCTGGGGCGTCTCGATCAGCCCCTTGCTGACGGTTTTCGCGACCCCACTGCCCAGAAAGGCACCGACGAGGTTCATCACCGCGGCCATCGCCAGCGCCGCCCGCGGTGTGAGCGCGCGCGTCGACACGGACGTGGCGATCGCGTTCGCCGAGTCGTGGAAGCCGTTGGTGTAGGTGAATCCGAGCGCGACCCCGATGGTCACGATCAACGCAAAGGTGTCCATGAAAAGCTCAGGACTCCTTGACGGCGATGGTCTCCACCGTGTTCGCCACGTGCTCGAACGCGTCGGCCGCTTCCTCCAGCACATCCACGATCTGCTTGAGCTTCAGCACCTCGATGGCTTCGTACTTGCCGTTGAAGAGCATGGCGAGCAGCTTGCGGTGGATCTGGTCGGCCTGGTTCTCCAGCCGGTTGACCTCGATCCAGTACTCGGTGAGGTTGTCCATGGTCCGCAGGTTCGGCATCGCCTCGGCGGTCAGCTCGGCGGCCCGGGCCAGTACCTCGATCTGCTGCTCGACGCCCTTGGGTAGTTCCTCCACGTTGTAGAGGACGACCAGGTCGACGGCCTCCTCCATGAAGTCCATGATGTCGTCGAGGGAGGACGCGAGGTTGTAGATGTCCTCGCGGTCGAACGGCGTGATGAACGAGGAGTTCAGCTGGTGGAAGATCGCGTGCGTGGCATCGTCACCCGCGTGTTCCGCGGCCCGCATACGCTCCGCGATCTCGGCCCGGCCGGCGGTGTCCGCTCCGAGCAGTTCCATGAGGAGCTTCGAGCCCGTGACGATGTTGTCCGCGGATGCGGCGAACATGTCATAGAAGCTCGTCTCCCTGGGGGTCAGACGAAAGCGCACAAGGGGTCCTCGGGGTGCATCGGTTTCGGTCAGGCTGATGCTAGGCGCATCATCCGGCCACGGCTAACGGGCCGTCCACCAGTGTCGCCCATCAGGCAGAGTGTTCGACACGGGGGCCGCCCGCAGGCCACATACCCCGCAAAGTTCGGTACCATATACCCAGGAGGGGTATATGTCTGCCCATGATGTGGAGGACGCGATGACGACCACCGAGGCCGGCGCGGAGGCGCCCTCCGCCGCACAGCCGGAAGTCGTGACGGACCACGACCGCGGCGTGCACGGGTACCACAAGCAGAAGGACGAACACCTCAAGCGCCTGCGCCGCATCGAGGGCCAGATCAGGGGCCTGCAGCGGATGGTCGACGAGGACACCTACTGCATCGACATACTCACGCAGGTCTCCGCCTCCACCAAGGCCCTGCAGTCCTTCGCCCTCCAGCTCCTGGAGGAACACCTGCGCCACTGCGTCGCCGACGCGGCCGTCAAGGGCGGCGCCGAGGTCGACGCGAAGGTGGAGGAGGCGACCAAGGCGATCGCCCGCCTGCTGCGGACGTGACGACCCGGGGCTGAGGCCCGGGACAGGGGCGCCTCCGGCTAGTAGCCGGAGGCGTTCGCGCGTTCTTCGGCCACTTTCAGCACCTCGTCGATGCTCTCCAGACTGAGCCGGTCCTCGTCCGCCGCCGAGGCCGCGATGATCAGCTCTCCGCACAACTCGATCTCGGCGAGGGCCACGTGGTCCTGAACTGCCGTACCGCCGACCGGAGCCACGCGCATCACCTCTTCTCTGCCGTCACCGACTTCCTAGAGTAGGGAGCGGCGTACACACCGCGCATGGCACGGACGGGCTAGTCCTTGAGGCCGTCACGGGCCCGCGCCCATGGCCGAAACCGCCCTCACTCCTCAGCGATCCTGCCCGCGTAGATGTCACCGGCGGCCGGCAACCGCACGTCGGCGGCGACCCCGAAGTCGTACAACAGCGTCGTGGAAGCGACCGCCACGGTCCCCTCCTGCCGCCCGTTCAGGAAGCTGAACCGGTGCCGGACCTTGCGGATGCGCCCCTCGTCGTCGAGATAGACGTCGAACGGCACACGGGCCGTGGCGAACCCTTTCGCCGCCGCCGCGAGCGGCCCCTTGTTCCCGGCCGACGCGTCCCGCGCCGCCCGCCGGAGATCCGCGGTCCCCCGATAGTGCCGCACCGCCGTCCCCGCGACCTCGGTCTTTCCCACATACACCGCCGTCCGCGTCCCGCGCAGCACCTCGGCGGCGGCGAACGGATCCGTGGCCCCGCCGGTCACCAGGTTCCCGTCGGTCAGCGTGGCGGTGTCGACCCGCACCCACTTGTCGACGGGCACCCCGGCGCCCCGGTTCTTCATGAACAGCGCCCCGGGGGCGAGCAGTTCGGTGATGGGCCGGTGCTTGCTGGTGCCCGCCGGATCCTGCGGCAGCATCACCTTCAACCGCCCCGACTGCCGCCGGTAGTCGTACACCCCCTGGCCGCGAATGGTGACCCGGGTCCCCCCGGTGGCCATCTCCATGGACGTACGGGCCTTCGAACTCCCGGCGTCCACCAGGGTGTCCGCGGCCCGGTGCAAGGTCTCGACCGGATCCCCGGCCCGCGCGTCCTCGTCGAGGGCGGCGCCGCTCGCGGAACACCCCGCGGCCCCGAAGCAGACACCGGCCAGGACCCCCACCGCGACGACCACCCCACCCACCCGACCGTGCTGCCGCTCCGCCATCGCCTGTCTACCCCCAGCCGGTACGCCGTCACGGGCCCACTGTCGTTCCGCCTAACGACGAGCAGACGGGGGTCGTCACGCGCGTACCAACGCTTTACCCGGCATGGGTAACGTTGTCGGCGTGGCGCAGCAGGACAGGATCCCCCCACCCGCCGACCGACCCACCCACCGCACGACGACAGTCGAACAGGGCCGCTTCTGCACAGCCCACTGCACCTGCGGCTGGCGCGGCCCGGCCCGCAGAGCAAGAAGCTCAGCAAGAGCAGACGCGGAGGCCCACCTCCCCAACTGAACGACCCCGCCAATCTGCGGACAGTCGTACCGCTGGCGCGCCCCCAGCCCACCCGCCAACCCGCGGGCAGCCGGGGCGGCACGGGTGGGCGCAGGCGGCACCCCGCAGCGCCGGGCTGCGCAACCCACCCCTACCCCCGCCCCCAAGCCCCCCGCACCATGGAACCCCCACCCCCGTTCCCCCGTCTCGTTCCACGAAGGCCCGACGAAAGGCACAGGCACGGACATGGAACGGCGCACCCTCCTCGCCGCCGGCGCAGCCACCCTCACGGCCGCGGCCACAGCCTGCAAGGCCGGCGATCCCGGGCCGGACAACGGCACACGGACAACGACAACCTTCAAGTCGACCACCGCCACCGCCCCCGCCAACTGGTCCGCCCTCGCCCGCACCCTCGACGGCCCCCTCGTCCGCCCCGGCGACGCCAACTGGCCGGCAGCCCGCCAGCTGTACAACACCCGCTTCGACGCCCTGAAACCGGCCGCGGTCGCCTACGTCGCGCACCCCGACGACATCCGCACGGCCCTCTCCTACGCCCGGGCCCACACCCTCCACGTAGCGATCCGCAACGGCGGCCACTCCTACGCCGGCTGGTCCTCGGGCAACGGCCGCCTGATCATCGACGTCTCGAAACTCAACCGGGTCCGGGCAAGCGGCGACACGGCGGTCGTCGGCGCCGGCGCCAAGCTCATCGACGTCTACCGTGCCCTCGCCGCGAAGGGCGTGACCATCCCCGCCGGCTCCTGCCCGACCGTCGGCGTCAGTGGCCTCACCCTCGGCGGCGGCCACGGAGTCGTCTCCCGCGCCTACGGCCTGACCTGCGACAGTCTCACCCAGGCCACCCTGATCACCGCGGACGGCAAGCAACTCACCGCGAACGCCACCGACCACAAGGACCTCTTCTGGGCCCTGCGAGGCGCGGGCAACGGCAACTTCGGCGTCGTGACGGAACTGCGCTTCAAGACCCACCCGGCCCCGCAGGCCGTGACGGCGTACCTGTCCTGGCCGTGGTCGAGGGCCGCGGCGGTCGTCAGGGCCTGGCAGGAGTGGGGTCCGACCCAGCCGGACGAGATCTGGTCGTCCCTGCACCTGGCGGGCACGTCCGGCGGCCACTCCACCGTCTCGGTCGCCGCCTTCTCCCTCGGCACGTACGGCGAGCTCCAGAACGCGGTCGACCGCCTCGCGGACAAGGTGGGCGCCCCGGCAAGCAGTGTCTCCCTCCGCCGCCGTGGCTACGAGGAGGCGATGGAGATCTACGCGGGCTGCTCGTCCTTCTCGGCGGACGCGATGTGCCACCTGCCCGGCACGACCCCCGGCCGCTCCCCGCAGGGAGCACTGGGCCGGGAGACCTACGCGGCCCGGTCGGACTTCTTCGACAGGTCGCTCTCCCCCGCCGCGGTCCAGATCCTCCTGAAGCAGCTGAGGTCCGTCCGCGGCGGCTCGGGCAGCATCGCGTTCACGGCCCTCGGCGGAGCGGTCAACCGCGTCTCCCCCACGGCGACGGCGTTCGTCCACCGCCGCTCCCGGATGCTCGCCCAGTACATCGCCTCCTGGCGGGCCGGCACGAGCGGCTCGACGGCCGAGTCCTGGCTGACCGGGGCCCACACGGCGATGAAGCCGTACGCCTCGGGCGCGGCCTACCAGAACTACACGGACCCGACCCTCAAGGACTGGCGAAACGCGTACTACGGCGATGCGGCGACCCGCCTGGCACAGCTGAAGAAGCAGTACGACCCGACCCGCTTCTTCACCTACCCGCAGGCGCTGTAGGACACCGGGAGCCTGGGAGAACGCGCCTACGCGGCCAGGTCCCGCTCCTCGGCCCCCGCCTCACGCCGAGCCCCCGAAATCACCGTGTCCGGCCCGTCGTACGACCGCCCCCGCGCCCTGACCAGCCACCCGGCCCGCGGCGACCGCTCGACGGCCTTGACCACGGGCGTCAGCAGAGCCATGGCCACGGGCGAGAGCAGCAGTGCGACAGCCGTACCGAGCGCGAACCCGCCGACCACGTCCGTCGGATAGTGCACACCCATGTAGATCCGGCAGAACCCTTCGAGCAGGGCGAGTCCGAGCCCGAAGAGCCCGAACTTCCGATTGGCGACGAAGAGCCCGACGCCCATGGCCATGGTGATGGTGGCGTGGTCGCTCACGAAGGAGTAGTCGGTCTTGCCGGAGACCAGGACGTCCAGCCCCTGATGGGTGAGGAAGGGCCGGGGCCGCTCCACGAACCCTCGTATCGGCACGTTCACCAGGACCGCGATCCCGGCGGCGAGCGGCGCCCAGACCAGGGCAGCCACGGACGACGCCGCGTCCTCACCGCCCCGCCGCCGCACGGACCACCAGCACCACACCACGAGCAGCACCATCGCGAGCAGCAGCCCGTACTCGCCGACGTACTCCATGGCCCGGTCGAACCAGGCCGGCGCGTCCTTGGCGAGGCCGTTGATGTCGTACAGCAGATCGACGTCAGGGTTCGACCCGGATTCTGCGAGTCCAGCCATGGCGCACGGCCCCTTCGTCGTCTCTCCCGGCACGCCCTTGCGCGCACCGCTGTGCCCACCCCCGTGGTGTGTAGATCCGCATCCGCCGACTGTGATGTCCGTCGTCCGCTCAGCTACGTCATCAGGAACGCATGACTCTCGTTGATACGTTCCACACTCCACCGAATGATCACTCAGACGTTACCGAAGAGAGACTCATCGCTGCAGCTCAGGGGGCAGGTTCACGCTCGGTTCACACCGTTGTGGGCAGCGCTTTCGCGCCATCTTCGGTGACCCGGGTGGCTCCGAAGTAGTCAGGGGTGTCGATCGGGTCGAACCGGATCACAGCACCCGTTCTCGGCGCATCGATCATGTACCCGCCACCCACATAAATGCCCACATGCCGGATGGCCCGCGAGTTGGTCAGGTCGTCCGAGAAGAACACCAGGTCCCCGGGGAGCAGCTCGCTCCTGGCCGGATGCGGCCCCGCGTTGTACTGGTCATTGGCGACCCGCGGCAGCGTGATCCCCACCGTCTCGTACGCGGCCTGCGTCAGCCCCGAACAGTCGAACCGCCCGCCCTGCTCAGCGGTACCGGTACCGCCCCACAGATAGGGCGTGCCCAGCTTCTTCTGCGCGTAGTAGATGGCACCGGCGGCCTGCTTCGACGGATCGACCCGGCTGACGGGAGCGGCGAAACTCTCCTCCAGGGTCGTGATCGTCTTCACGTAGTTCCGGGTCTCCTTGTACGGCGGCACTCCCCCGTACTTGATGACCGCGTAGGCCCCCGCGTTGTACGAGGCCAGCATGTTTTCGGTCAGATTCCCCGGGACGTCCTTCACGTACGAGGCCAGGGAGCAGTCGTAGGACGCAGCCGACGGAATCGCGTCATTCGGATCCCATACGTCCTTGTCTCCGTCCCCGTCGCCGTCGACTCCGTGCGTGGCCCAGGTCCCGGGAATGAACTGCGCTATCCCCTGGGCCGCCGCGGGACTCTGCGCCTTCGGGTTGAATCCGCTCTCCTGGTACAGCTGGGCGGCGAGCAGCGCCGGATTGATGGCGGGGCACAGGTTGCCCCATTTCTGCACAAGGGTCTGGTAGGCGGCGGGCACGGCCCCCTTGGCCAACGCCTTGGTGCCCCCGCTCACCCCGTTGACGAGGTTCCCGGCGACGACGTACACCCCGACGACGAGCAGCATCACGAAGCTGAGACCCGCCGCGAGAGCGGCGCCCCCCACGATCCATGCCTTACGCACCGTCAACCGCCCCTCGGCCACTGGGAGTCCCGCGTCAGTCTAGGAGCTTCCCACCGGGAATCCGGCGCAACCGATGCACGCGAAGTCGGCGGGGCCTGTCGCCTTCGGCCTCACCCCGACCGAGAGCCGGACGCGGTGTCCCGTTCCGCGGCCCGGTACAAGGAGGTGGCCTCGGCGCCGAGAACGACGCTGTACGAGACGTCGGCGGTGGCCCCGCCCTGTTCGTGCCCGCCCAGCACGCCGACGACGTCGCCCTCTCCGTTCACCCACGGGCTGCCGCTGGTGCCTCCGCTGAGTCCGGGGCATGCGATGCGCTGCTGCGTACGGCTGTGCGCGGTGGGCCTGTTGGTGCAGCTGACGGCGGCGTCGCGGGAGTCGGGATACCCGGTGACGGTCACCGCGGTCGCCCCGGTGGCCATCCCGGTGACGAACCGGTTCCCACCGCCGACGGCCTCTTCGACGCCCTTGCCGTCCCGGTCGGCGACGGCACCGAAGGCCACGTCGCTGTCCTCGTCCTGCCCCTTGGCCCAGCCCCCGGGCAGAAACCGCCGGCGGACCGTCCACGCCCCGTACGGAGCACGGCCGTCCCGGTACCCCGGCACGAACACCAGCGTGCCCGTGCTCCCGTCCAGGCAGTGCGCCGCGGTGACGATGAGATCCCGGTGCGGACTGTGCACGACGGACGCGGTGCAGAAGTGCTGCCCGGCCGCGAACAGCGCCCCCACGCGAGCGGTCCGCGCCGTCGGGACGGCGACCGTGGTCACTCCGAGGGGGCCCGCACCATCGTCGGCGGCGGCCTCGGAGGCCGAGGTGAGGGCGAGCAGGAGGAGTACGGCGTGGAGGACGGGGTGAAAGTGGCGCTTCATCAGAGCCCAGCGTGCCGCACGAAGGTGAGAACGCGTTCCGTGCGCATACGGTTGACCGGCGATCCTTGACGCCTTCCTGTCCGTGACGCCTTCCTGTCCGTGACGCCTTCCTGTCCGTACCGAAGAGGGAAACCCACCGTTGAGCGACATCCCCACCGACCTCACCTGGACCCGAGCCGCCCCACCCGGCGCCACCGGCCCCGGCCCCTGGATCGAGATCGCCTTCGGCGAGGGCGACGACGGGGACGCCCCCGTCTACCTCCGCGAGACCAGCGACCCGGACAACGTGGTCACCACCAACCGCCGCAAATGGGATGCCTTCGTACTCGGCGTACGGGCGGGCGAGTTCGACCACTTCGTGGAGGGGGCCGAGCACCCGCCCCACGCGTAGGGCACGCGTTCGTGAACCCCGCCCGGGCGACATGCGCACAGCCGAGCGCCGGCCGTATCGTGCCCCTGCACGCGATCTTCCGCGGGCCGTTCCGTCGTCTCGCCCGTGGGGGGCCGCCATCATGTCCGCATCCAGTGACCTGCGTCCACGGCCCTCGCTGCCCGGCGGGGCACCGCGCTCGTCGCGCGCCCTGCTGGCCGCCGCGTCGGCACTGCTCACCGTGGTCGCCCTCAGCGATCTGTTCGCCGTGTTCGTCGGAGCCCGGATCTACACGCTCATCGACGAGGACGGCCTTGCCAGTGCCCCGCAGCGGGAACTGGACGACGCGTACACGCTGTACCAGACGGCCGGGAACGCTCACGGCATCGTCTACGTGCCCTGCGCGATCCTCTTCGTCGTCTGGTTCTTCCGGATGCGTCGCAACACCGGGCTGCTGGCCCCCGACCGGTTCCGCAGAGGCGCCGGCTGGGCCATCGGGGGCTGGCTCATCCCGCTGGCGAACCTCTGGATCCCGTACCGCATCGCCGTCGAGATGTGGGGAGCCGGCACCCCGCTGCCGACCGACGGCGAGCCGTACCGGGCATCGATCTGGCCGGTGAACCTGTGGTGGGGCCTGTTCGTCGCCGGCGCGCTGTTCGGCCGGTACGCCGGCTCGCGCTATGACAGCGCCGAGACGATGTCGGAAGTCCGGGACGCCGTGCTGCAGTACATGGCGGCCGACGCCCTGGACATCGCCGCCGCGGGAGCCGCGGTGTACTTCGCCGTCCGCCTGACGGCCATGCAACGACTGAAGGCGGCCAAGGGGTTGCCGGCTGTTGGCAGGGGAATGGGCACGAGGACGGTTTAACTCGATCATGTGATGGTCGACTTACGGGCTTGCGGCGTCCTGGTCCGTTCGGGCTACGGTGATCGTGTGATCTGGGACGCCGGGTACGGCGCCAGTGTGCGGGGCCCCCGTTCCACCGGAGTGATGGTTCGGGGCCTCCCCGTCGCCTCTGGCTGTACCCATCTGGCCAGGTCGTGAGGGAACCGGCCTCCCGGGATCGGACCACGGACAGGATCCGTGTCGCTGCCCCGGGGTCGAGTGCGCCGGGGACCAGCGCGCCCAAGACCGTTCCCCAAGACCGTCCGGGGGGCGCGGCTGAGCGGACTCACTCCTGCTCAGTCCACGGGAACGGTAGGAGCCGGAACAGCAGCGAGGTGGCAGCGACAACATCGGATTACGATGTCCCACATGCCCGAGAGCCGCCCCTACCACCACGGAGATCTGCGAGCCGCCCTGCTCGCCGGTGCCGAACGCAGCCTGCGGGAGAAGGGGGTCGGCTCCCTCTCGCTGCGCGAGCTCGCCCGCGAGACGGGCGTGAGCCACGCCGCNCCACCACGGAGATCTGCGAGCCGCCCTGCTCGCCGGTGCCGAACGCAGCCTGCGGGAGAAGGGGGTCGGCTCCCTCTCGCTGCGCGAGCTCGCCCGCGAGACGGGCGTGAGCCACGCCGCCCCGGGCCGGCACTTCAAGGACAAGCAGGCCCTGCTCAACGCCCTGGCGCTGGCCGGCTACGAGCGGCTCGCCCAGACCCTGGGCGCCGCCGACGACCCCACGCTCCCGCTCGAGCCCCGCCTCACCGCCCTCGCCCGGGCTTACATGGGGTTCGCGAGCGACAACGCCGAGCTGCTGGAGCTGATGTACGCCCGCAAGCACGACCCCGAGGCCGCGGAGCAGATGGCCGCCGGGGTCGACCGGACGGTGGGCTCCCTGGAGCGGCTGATCGCGGACGCCCAGGAGCGCGGCGAGATCGTCGACGGCGATCCGGCACGCCTCACCATCGTCGTGGGCGCCGCCCTCCAGGGCCTCGCCTCGTTCACCGCGGGCGGCATGCTCGACGCGGCCGCGGCCCACGACCACCTCGACGACGTGATCCACCACCTGATCCACGGCCTCAAGCCCCGCTGAGCCCTCCGAGCCCGCTGAACCCTCCGAGCCGCCGAGCCGCCGAGCCGCCGAGCCGCAACGGAAACTGTGCGGCAGCTGTGCGCCGGGTCAAGCCACAGCCATCCCCCCGCCATCACGCGGCCATTGATCAGCAATCCCCCAACCCCCTTCAGTAAGGCGGAAGTCAGGATTCCGCAGCCCACCTTGTTGTCACGTACTCAACAAGCAACAGTCGTCGGCGGGCCGCCGCCCGCCGCCGGGGACCACGTACCGACGGCATCAGCACCCGCACTGCCCCTGTCAACCACTCTCAGGAGGCTGTACGTTGCGTACGACACCCCCCAACTCCCCCACCGCCCGGCGCAGATGGACCCGCACCGCATCCACCGCCGTGACCACCGCCGCGCTCGTGTTCGCCGGACTCGGCACCGCGGCCGCCCAGGCGAGCGCCACCCCCGAAGCCACCACCGCCGCCAAGACCACCTCCTCCAAGGTCACTTGGTCCGCCACCCCCTGTGCGACGCCCAAGAAAAAGGGCGAACTGGCCTGCGACTCCCTGCGCGTCACCGGCGGCCTCACCGCCTTCCAGAAGCAGCAGGCGACGCAGGACGGCGTCACCCCCAAGGCCGCCGACGCCTCCACCCCCACCGGTTACGGCCCGTCCGACCTCCAGTCCGCCTACGGCCTGACCTCCGCCGCCTCCACCAAGGGTTCCGGCGAGACCATCGCGATCGTCGACGCCTACGACGACCCGAACGCCGAGGCCGACCTCGCGAAGTACCGCTCGTACTACGGCCTCTCCACCTGCACCACCGCCAACGGCTGCTTCAAGAAGGTCAGCCAGACCGGCTCCACGACCTCCCTTCCCGCCGCCGACAGCGGCTGGGCCGAGGAGATCTCCCTCGACCTCGACATGGCCAGCGCCACCTGCCCGAACTGCAGCATCACGCTCGTCGAGGCGACGTCCGCCAGCATGGCCAACCTCGGCACGTCCGTGAACGAGGCCGTCAAGCTCGGCGCCAAGTTCGTCTCCAACAGCTACGGCGGCTCGGAGTCCTCCTCGGACACGTCGTACGACTCCTCGTACTTCAACCACCCCGGCGTCGCCATCACCGTCAGCGCCGGCGACTCCGCCTACGGCGCCGAATACCCGGCCGCCTCCAAGTACGTCACCTCCGTCGGCGGCACCAAGCTCTCCACCTCCTCCACGACCCGCGGCTGGACCGAGAGCGTGTGGAAGACCAGCACCACCGAGGGCACCGGCTCCGGCTGCTCCAAATACGACGCCAAGCCGAGCTGGCAGACCGACACCGGCTGCACCAAGCGCATGATCTCGGACGTCTCGGCCGTCGCCGACCCCGCGACCGGCGTCTCGGTCTACGACTCCTACGGCGTCACCGCCGGCTGGTACACCTTCGGCGGTACCAGCGCCTCCTCGCCCATCATCGCGGCCGTCTACGCCCTCGCCGGCACACCGTCCAGCAGCTCCTACCCGGCCCAGTTCCCGTACAAGGCCGCCGGCACCTCGGCGCTCAACGACGTGACCTCCGGCAACAACGGCAACTGCTCCACGAGCTACTTCTGCACCGCCGCCTCCGGCTACGACGGACCGACCGGCTGGGGCACCCCGGAGGGCACCGCCGCCTTCACCGGCTGAACGACCGTCATCACATCTCGCCTCAGGGGGCCGTGAGGGCCCGCGGGCGGCACGGGGCCGAACGGGCCGCGGCATCCAGCCGCGGCCCGTTCGCCATGAGAACATTCTTCCCGACCACTCACCCGACTGGCCGTCACCCACCGTGTCCGGTCGTGAAAGGGGTCAACGACGGAACCACACGACAGGTTCCGCTCAGGCCTCATTGCCCGGCGTGACCTGCCGTGATACACAGAGTGACGATACGATTCCTCGTATACCGTCCCGCACCCGTCCGAGGGACCCTCGCGGGCCGGTGACAAGGTATTCGTACGAAAACCGCCAACCGATGACGCCAAGTCGACATACGGCAGCGTCATTGTCGGCGAGAATGATGCCTGACCTCTGCGCCCGTGCAGGGGACGCGGAACTACCCACCAGGGGCGGTGACTTACATGCTCTTTGCGGCCGACGAGGGAGACATCAACACCATCATCGGGGGGATCGCTCCGGACTGGGGCCCCTTCGGCAGCCTGGGCAACGAGGCGAAGGTGATGATCGAGGTCGTGATGGCGGTGGCCATCCTGCTCTGCCTCGGCATCGCCATCTGGGGCGCCGCCAAACAGCGCATCGGTGCCACCGCACTGCGCGACACCTTCAGCGCGGAACAGGGCAAGGGCCTCATCATCGCGGGCCTCACCGGAGTCTTCATCATCGGCTCCCTCGGCACGCTCTTCACCATCGTGTACGGCATGGCCGTGTAGGCACCGCGTCCGGTCGACGCACCTCCGGTCCGGCCGGGCGCGCCCGGTTTCCCCCTACCCCACCCGTCCGTCGTGCCCACCGGCTGAGGTTGCGTTTCCCTGATGTCGAGTCACCACACCGCGCCCGCGCGGGAACCAGCACGGCTACCGTCGTACTCCTACGTGTTTCCGCACGACGTCGAGGGGGCGTACGCGGCATGACTCTCGGGGACGACCACGAGCCGGGCTCCTCCGGCGGCTACGGCGGTACCGGCCAGACCCGCACCACCCGCCTGCCCGACCGCGACCACGACGTCTACGGCGGCGCCAGACGAGGCGGCCGCTCCTCCTCCCGCAGCCTGGTCACGGTCGTCGGCGTCATCGTCCTCCTCATCGCCGCGATCGCCTTCGCGAACCGCGGAAAAGACGATTCCGCATCCACCGACACGACAGCCACCCAGCCGGACGCAGCGTCGACGGCGGCGAGCGGAAGCCGCCCGGTGACGAAGAAGGCGGGCGGGATCCCGACGGGGTACGCGCACGACGAGCAGGGTGCGCAGAGCGCGGCCGCCAACTACGCCGTGGCGCTGGGGTCTGCCGACATGTTCAACAAGGCCAAGCGGGACGCGCTCCTGCAGACAGTCATGGCCCCCTCCCGGATCCCGCCCCTGAAGGCAACGCTGGACAAGGCGTACACGCCCGAGTTCAACAAGAACGTCGGTCTGAACGAGGACGGCTCCGCGCCGTCGGGCTACACCTTCGTCTCTCGGACAAGCCCGATCGGCACAAAGGTTACCGAAGCCTCCACGAACAGCGTGAGCGTCGCGGTCTGGTGCGGCGGCCTCCTCGGCCTCGCCGGCGAGAACTCCACCAACCCGGTCACGAGCAGCTGGTTCACCATCGACATGAAGCTGCAATGGACCAGCGGTGACTGGAAAATCGTGACGCACTCCCAGAAGGAAGGCCCGGCTCCTGTTCCTGGGGACGAACGGGCCTCCAGCGCCGATGAGATGGCAAAGGCCGTCGAAGAGTACGGAGGGTTCACGTATGCCCGCTAAACACCGTGTACTCAAGGTGGCCGCTGTCATCACGGCAGTGCAGACCACAGCGGTACTCACGGCCACGCGCGCCTTCGCGGCACCCACCCCCACGCCGTCACCCACCGAGAGCAGCGACTGCTCGCTGATCGCCCCTCCCGCCAGGAAGTACTGCGAAGAGGGAGGTTCCGGAGGCGGCGGTTCCACCGGCACCGGTACCCCTAGCCTGACCGACACCCTCGACCCCCTCTCCTCCCTCGCCAAGGGCTGCGCCGACGCCGCCGCCTGGACCGTCGACAAGCTCAGCGAAGCCGTCAAGGAAACCGCGAACGTCGACTTCACGAACACGAAGTTCCTGCAGCAGTACGCCGTGGTCTTCGCCGCGTCGACGATCCTCACGCTTCTGCTGTGGCTGCTGGCCGTGGCCAAGCGAGCCGTCCGGGGCGTGCCCATCACCACCGCCATCTCCGAGGCGATCGGGTTCCTCTGGCTGACCGTCCTGGCGTCTGCCTTCACGCCGCTGATCCTCTACACGGTCGTATCGGCGACGGACGGCGTCTCGGAGGTCCTGGCGAAGACGACCGGCGATCAGACGGACACCTTCTTCGGCACGTTCTCCGGCGCCCTCAGCAAGGGCGAGGACATCGGCGGCGGCCCCATCATGCTGATCGTCGTGTCGCTGGTCAGCATCCTGGCCGCCGGAGTGCTGTGGCTGGAGCTGGTCATCAGGGCCGCGCTCCTCTACGTCGGCGCCCTGCTCGGCACCGTCGTCTACGCCGGCCTGGTCGACAAGAACCTGTGGGGCCACGTCCGCCGCTGGGCGGGCATCATGATCGCCGTCATCCTCGTCAAACCGGTCATCGTCATCGTGCTCGGTCTGGCCGGCGCCCTGTCCGCGGAGGACGGCCCCGACGCCTTCTCCGCCGTCGTCTCCGGCCTCGCCATCATCCTGCTCGCGATCTTCGCCAGCGCGATGATCTACCGGTTCGTCCCCGGCTTCGGTGACGAGATCGCGAACTCCCGCAGCAACCGCATCATGCAGGGCGCGGAAGGCAAGGCGGCGGCCGCCATCAGCTCTCCCGCGACCCTCGTCGCCCAGGGCATCAAGACGCACAGCGCCCGCGCCGACAACGGCGGCGGCGGGAGCAACTCCGGCGGTGCCCGCCCGAGCAACCCCGTATCCGGCGGGGTCGCCGCGCACAGCACACGCACCCCGAACGGAGGCGGCGGATCTGTCCCCTCCGCCGCACCCGCTCCCCGCGCAGCCAGCCCGGTGAACACCCCGCACGCCGGCAACACACGCAACAGCAGTACCAACCGCACGGGAGGTGAAGGGCGTTGACGACCGAGTCCCACGTGTCCCATCCGGTCACGCCCCGCCGTACATATCTGATCGGCCGCGCCCGGCCGAACGCGATCGTCGGCAGAAATCGTGAGACCGGCGAGATCGCGCTCATCATCGGCGGCGCGTTCCTCGGCATGATGTGCGGGCTCCTCGTCCCGGTACTGTCCCTGCGCATCGTGCTGCTGATGGGCTTCCCCATGCTCGCGCTGGCGGCGGTCTACGTGCCGTACAAGCGCCGCACCTTCTACAAGTGGTTCGAGATCAACCGCAGCTACAAGCGCACCCTCAAGCAGGGCACCGCCTACCGCTCCGGTGTGATGGAGGCCGGCACCCACCTCGACGGCCGTGAGGTGGAGATCGGCCCGCCGCCCGGCATCGGCCGCATCAACTGGCTCGCCGCCCCGTTCGGCCCCGACGAGATCGCCGTACTGCTCCACGCGGACCGTCGCACGGTCACCGCCGCGATCGAGATCGAGGGGCCCGGCGTCGGCCTGCGCGACTCCGAGGACCAGGAAGCCCTCGTCGACCGCTTCGGCACCCTCCTCAAGCACGTGGCCAACGGCGACGGTTTCGTCACCCGGCTGCAGATGCTCGCCCGCACCCTGCCCGCCGACCCGGACGCCCACGCCAAGGACGTCGCCATGCGCGGGGACGAGAAGTCGCTGGGGTGGCTGCAGCAGTCGTACGACCAGCTGCAGTCCATGGTGTCCACCAGCAGCGAGCAGCACCGCGCGTACCTGGTCGCCTGCATGCACTACACCCGTGAACTCGCCGCCGAGGCCCAGGCCATGGCCCGCGCCGCGCGCCCGCACAACGGCCGCAAGCTGGACCGGGACGCCGGCCTCGCGGTCGTCATGGCCCGCGAGCTGACCGACATCTGCTCGCGCCTCCAGGAGGCCGACATCCGCGTACGGCAGCCGCTGGGCCAGGGCCGCCTCGCCTCGCTCATCCACTCCATGTACGACCCCGACCACCCGATCGACCACATCCAGGCGATGACCCAGCGCAACGCCTGGCCGGCCGAGCTGGACGCCATGGATCCCAACTTCCTCCAGGCGAAGACCCGGGAGTCCTCGACCCGCGCCCCCTGGTGTCACGCCACGGCGTGGGTGAAGGAGTGGCCGATGACCCCGGTCGGCGTGAACTTCCTCGCCCCGCTCCTCGTCCACACCCCGGACGTCATCCGAACGGTGGCTGTGACGATGGATCTCGAGCCCACCGAGGTAGCCATCGAACGTATGTTGACCGAAAAGACCAACGACGAGGCCGAGGCGTCCCGCGCCGCCAAGATGAACCGCACCGTCGACCCGCGTGACATCGCCGCCCACAACCGCCTCGACCAGCGAGGAGAAGACCTCGCGAGCGGTGCGGCCGGCGTCAACCTGGTCGGCTACATCACCGTCTCCTCCCGCAATCCCGAGGCCCTGGCCCGCGACAAGCGGACCATCCGGGCGTCGGCCGGAAAGTCGTACCTGAAGCTGGAGTGGTGCGATCGCGAGCACCATCGGGCCTTCGTGAACACCCTTCCGTTCGCCACCGGCATCCGAAGGTAGAGGGGCAGCCGCATGCGGGATCCGATGACCATCCTCACCGACGCCTTCACGTCCTTCCTCTTCGGGAAGGTCGAGACGACCCGCCTGCCGGTACGCACCTCCACGGGCCAGGCCCAGGCGGTCTACCTCCCGACCGCCGCCCCCGGCCTCGGCGACTCGGGCGTCATCATCGGCCGCGAGGTCTACTCCGGCAAGGGGTACATCTACGACCCCTTCCAGCTGTACGGCCAACAGCTCCCGGCCCCGCACTGGCTCGTCCTCGGAGAGTCCGGCAACGGCAAGTCGGCGCTGGAGAAGACGTACGTCCTGCGCCAACTGCGCTTCCGCGACCGCCAGGTCGTCGTCCTGGACGCCCAGGGCGAGGACGGCGTCGGCGAATGGAACCTCATCGCGCAGGAGCTGGGAATAACTCCCATCCGGCTGGACCCGATGGCGGCCCTGGACATGGGGATCCGGCTCAACCCGCTCGACCCGGCGATCACGACGACCGGGCAGCTCGCCCTGCTGAGGACCATCATCGAGGTCGCGCTGGGCCACGGCCTCGACGAGCGCTCCGGCTTCGCGCTCAAGGTCGCCCACGCCTACGTCAACGAGACGATCGTCGAACGCCAGCCGGTGCTGACGGACATCGTCGAGCAGCTGCGGCACCCGGAGCCGGAGTCCGCCGAGGCGATGAACGTCGACATAGACGACGTACGGGCGTGGGGCCTGGACGTGGCGCTGGTCCTCGACCGCCTGGTCGACGGTGACCTGCGGGGCATGTTCGACGGCCCGACCACGGTCGGCATCGACCTGGACGCCCCGCTGATCGTCTTCGACCTGTCCCACATCGACCGCAACTCCATCGCCATGCCCATCCTCATGGCGATCGTCGGCGTGTGGCTGGAGCACACCTGGATCCGCCCCGACCGCAAGAAGCGCATCTTCCTGGTCGAGGAGGCCTGGCACATCATCAACAGCCCGTTCGTGGCGCAGCTCTTCCAGCGGCTGCTGAAGTTCGGGCGTCGACTGGGCCTGTCGTTCGTGGCGGTGGTGCACCACCTGAGCGACGTGGTGGACGGGGCGGCGGCGAAGGAGGCCGCGGCCATCTTGAAGATGGCCTCGACACGGACGATCTACGCCCAGAAAGCGGATGAGGCTCGTGCCACCGGGCGGGTGCTCGGCCTGCCCCGCTGGGCGGTGGAGATCATCCCGTCCCTCACTCCCGGCATCGCCGTATGGGACGTCAACGGCAACGTCCAGGTCGTCAAACACCTGATCACCGAGACCGAACGCCCCCTGGTCTTCACCGACCGCGCGATGACCGAGTCCTCCGCCGAGCACCGCGAACTGGCCGACGACGCCCTGCGCGCCGCCGAACTGGAGGCGGAGGAACGCGCGGCGGCATTCGTGGAACAGCACCTCGGTGACTCCGAGTCGACGGTGGCGTAGGCAGTCGGAGGGGGAAGGCGTGAGACCGAACGAGCAGTACCGGGACGACCGGCAGAACGGTCAGGGAGGCATCCCCGACGGCCTCCTGGTCGGCATACTCGCCTTCCTCCTCGGCATGACCCTGCTGGTGTGGTCCGCCACGGGCCTGGCCGCCCTGTTCGCCCACGGCGCCTGGCCCGACGGCGTCACCTTCACCCGCGCCCCCCTGGCCATCCGCCACCTCGTCGCCCGACCGCACGACATCGCCGGCGCCTGGCCCGACGCCCCCGCGTCCGACCTCTCCGGCTACGGCCTGTTCTGGGGCCTGTTCATCGGCCAGGTCATGATCCTCGTCGTCCTGACGGTGTTCGTCATGGGGACGCTGGCGCGGTGGAAGGCGGTCAGGATGCGCAGGCGGCTGGAGATCCCGGCGCCGGCGCCCGCGCCTGAGGCCCGCGAGGTTCCCGAGGTCCCGGTGCCGCGCGCGGAGCCGCAGCCGCAGCCGACCGAAGTACTGCAGGAGACGGCACCGATCGAGCCGGCTCCCCTGGCGACTCCCCTGCCGAGCCTTTCGACGAACGGCGATCGGGTCGGCGGGTGGGAAACACCCCGCACCGATGGCGCAATCCTCTACGGCCCCCCGGAAACCCGCCGGACCACCGCGACCCAAGCCGTACGCGACGCGGAGGGCCCCGCCCTCGTCGTCACCTCGAACCCCGCCATCTGGCAGGACACCAAGGACGCCCGCGCCAAACTCGGCCCGGTCCACGTCTACGACCCCACCCACCGCTGCGACACCCCGGCCCGCCTCCACTGGTCCCCCACCTCGGGCTGCGAGGACAAGCAGACAGCGACAAGAAGAGCCGTCGCACTCCTCACCCCGGTCCGCCCCACCGCCCGGCTCGACCAGGCGGTCAGCGACACCGCCGAAACGCTCCTGCGCAGCTACCTGCACGCCGCCGCCATCGACGGCCGCACCATCCGCCACGTCCACCGCTGGTCCCAGGGCACTCAGATCCAGGACGCCGTACGCACCCTCCGTACGAACCCCAAGGCGGCCCCGGGCTCCGCGGGCGAACTCGAAGCCGCACTCACCGCCCACACCGAACGCCGGGACATCGCCCAGGAGTTGACGAGCAGGGCCCTCTCCGCCCTCTTCACGCTCAACATCCGTGAGGCCTGCACGCCCAACCGAACTGATGCCCTCGCCCTGGATTCCTTCGTGGACGAAGGGGGCACGCTTTATGTGGTCGGTGAATCCATCGAGGACCCCCGGACCAACCCGGGCGCGATGCCTCTGCTCACCGCCCTCACCGCAAGCGTGGTCGAGCGCGGCCGGCGCATGGCCGAACGGTCATCCTCCGGTCGCCTCGACCCACCACTGACCCTCGTCCTGGACGATGTCGCCGCGGTGGCCCCGCTCCCCCAGCTCCCGGAACTGCTGGCCGCCGGAACGGACCGGGGCCTGCCGACCCTGGCCCTGCTCCGCTCCCGCGAACAGGCCCGCACGCGCTGGCCGGACGCGGAACTCCCGGTGTGACACCCTCAGACCCTCAGTCGGACCCGCGGTCGAGGACGAACTCCAGCTCCCGCTCCCCCGCGTCCCCCAGCGCCACGGTCACCCCGCTCGGCACGAACCCCACCCTCCGGTAGAACCGCTGGGCCCGCCCGTTCTCCTCGTGCACGATGAGCCGCACCCGCTCAGCCCCCCGCTCCCACGACCACTCCAGCGCGGCGTCGAACAACACCTCGGTCAGCCCGTTCCCCCGCTCCTCGGGCCGCACGAACACCCCGACGAGATGCGTCTGCTTCCGCTCCACCGCGAAGCCTGCCCAGTCCGTCGTCCCGGGCTCCTCGACCAGCACGGTCAGCGTCCCGACCCACCGCCCGTCCGGCCCCTCGGCGATGATCTGCTGCGCCCCGTCCACACCTTCGGCCGACCCGGCCACCCGCGCCTTCCAGAACGAGTCCGGCCGGGCCGCCGCCTCCGCGTACGTCTCCAGGAAGGCGAGATGCGCCACGGGATCCCGCAACGCGGCCAGCCGCAACTCCTTCGCGGCAGACCACTCGTCAGCACGCACAGACCGGATCACATAGCTGCTCATGCCAGCCACCGTAATACCCGGGTACTACGCCCCTCACCTCGCATACTGCCCCCGGTCCGACGCCCGCCGCCACCTTGCGGACGAGCATCGAAGCATGATTACGGCGCAGGGCCTCACCAAACGCTACGGCGACAAGACCGTCGTCACCGACCTCTCCTTCACCGTCCACCCCGGCACGGTCACCGGCTTCCTGGGCCCGAACGGCGCCGGCAAGTCCACGACCATGCGCATGATCCTCGGCCTGGACGCCCCCCACCCACGGCCACGTCACCGTCGGCGGACGCGCCTACGCCGCCCACCCCGCACCCCTGCACGAGGTCGGCGCCCTCTTGGAGGCCCGCTCGGTCCACCCTGGCCGCACCGCCCACCACCACCTGCGGGCCCTCGCCCACACCCACGGCATCCCCAAGGCCCGCGTCGACCACGTCCTGGACCTCACCGGCCTGACCGAAGTCGCCCACCGCCGCGTCAAGGGCTTCTCCCTCGGCATGGGCCAACGCCTGGGCATCGCCGCCGCCCTGCTGGGCGACCCGGCCACCGTCGTCCTCGACGAACCGGTCAACGGCCTCGACCCCGAGGGCGTCCTGTGGATCCGCAACCTCCTCAAGTCCCTCGCCGCGGAAGGCCGTACGGTCTTCGTCTCCTCCCACCTGATGAGCGAGACGGCCCTCACCGCCGAGCACCTGGTCATCATCGGCCGCGGCCGCCTCCTGGCCGACACCACGGTCGCCGACTTCGTACGCCGGTCAGGAGCGGGCACCATCAAGGTCGTCACCCCGGAGGCGCGGACCCTCGTACGACTGCTCTCCGCACCCGGCGTCGATCTCACCAGCCCCGCCCCGGAAACCCTCGAAGTCCGCGGCACGGACGCCGAACACATCGGCCGCACCGCCGCCGCCCACGGCATCCCCCTCCTCGAACTCACCCCGAACACCGCCTCACTTGAGGAGGCCTTCATGAACCTCACCCACGACGCGGTGGAGTTCACCACGACCCTGGAAGGAGCCTCGTCATGAGCACCACCGCACCGCCGACGACGTACCGCGTGACCCCGTCCCGGGTCCTGCGCTCGGAGTGGCACAAGCTCTGGACCCTGCGCTCCACCTGGATCACCCTCGTCGCCACGAGCGCCCTGACCCTCGCCATGGGCGCGGGCATCGGCGCCGCCTACGACGGCGGCGGCGAGGCCGAGCTCGACACGGTCGTCCTCGTCCTCCTCGGCACCCAGTTCGCCCAGGTCAACCTCGGCGTCCTCGGCATCCTCGCGACGGCCGGCGAGTACTCCACCGGCCAGATCCGCGCCACCATGACCGCGGTCCCAAGGCGCCTGCCCGTCCTGTGGTCCAAGGCCGCCGTCCTGGCCGCGGTCGCCTTCGTCCTCACCCTGTGGACGAACCTGCTCACCTTCCCCCTCGCCCAGTCCTTCCTCTCCGACACCGACCACGCCGCCTCCCTCGGCGACCCGGGCATCCTGCGCGCCCTCGCCGGCAACGCGGCCGGCCTCACCCTTCTCACCGTCCTGGCCCTCGGCATCGGCGCCCTGGCCCGCTCGGTGCCGATCGCCACGGGCGCGTTCATCGGCCTCGTGATGATCGTGCCGGAGGTGCTGGCCATGCTCCCGTACGACCTCGTCGACGACGCCGTCCGCTACTTCCCGGGCCGCGCCCTGGAGACTCTCACCACCGCCCAGCCGATGCCGGGCACGGCCTCCCCGGGCACAGCCCTGCTGGCGATGCTCCTGTGGACGGCGGCAACCCTCGCGGCAGCCGCGGCGGTCCTGAAACGACGGGACGTGTGACGACAGGCCAGGAAGCCCTCACCATGGACCCCGTGGCGGAAGAACGAGCGGCGGAGGAACGAACGGCGGAACCCCTCACCGAGTACGTCCAACGCGTCAGCCGACGCGTACGCGCCTTCGACCGGCGCCACCCTCTGGCGTGGGACCTCCACCTCACCGGCTTCTGGGTGACGGCGGCCCTCATCCACTACTTCGACGGCGGCTGGCGCACCATCGCACGCGCCCCCGACGCTCCGGGCTGGCTGGCCCTCATCCTGAGCCTCGGCCTGACGATCCCCCTCCTCCGGCGACGCACCCACCCCCAGGCCGTCCTCCTCGCCGTCGCCCCGGTCGCCCTGGTCAACGCCTGGAGCGGCGCCGCACTCCAGGCCGCCCTGCTCCAACTGCTCGTCGTCTTCCACATCGCCCTGCGCCGGCCCCCGCGCAACCTGTGGTGGACGACCGTCGTGGTCATCACGCCGGTCGCGGTGGCCGCCGCCCGCCACCCTCGGGGAAGCGTGGACCAGGACATCGTCCCGGTACTGATGTCCATCGTCGTCGCGGCAGCCATCGGCATCACGGTCCGCACCCGCCGCGCCTACACCGAGGCCCTCGAGGACCGCGCCCGCCGCCTGGAGATCGAACGCGACCAACAGGCCCGCCTCGCCGCCGCCGCCGAACGCGCCCGCATAGCCCGCGAGATGCACGACATCATCGGCCACAACCTGTCCGTCATCACCGGCCTCGCCGACGGCGGCCGCTATGCGGCCACCAAGTCCCCCGAGCGAGCCGGGCAGGCCCTCACCGCCATCTCCACCACCAGCCGACAGGCCCTCACCGAGCTCCGCCGCCTCCTGGACGTCCTACGAGACGACGAAGGCGCACAGGCACCGGAACTGGCCCCGCAACCCGCCCTCACCGACCTCGACCACCTCATCGACGGCGTACGATCCGCAGGCCTCCCCGTCCACACCACCGTCCACGGCACCCCGACCCTCCCCGAGGGCCGCCAGCTCACCGTCTACCGCGTCATCCAGGAAGCCCTCACCAACACCCTCAAACACGCGGGCCCCGGCGCGACGACACGGTTGGAGATCTCGTACGAGGACAAGGGCGCCGTCACCGTCACGGTGACCGACACCGGCCGCGGTGCCGAGCCGGACGCCACCGGCGACGGTCGCGGCCTGCCCGGAATGCGCGAGCGAACCGCCCTGTACGGCGGCACACTTGAGGCCGGCCCACGCCCCCACCCCGAACAGGGCTGGCGCGTCCACCTTCACCTCCCGGAGGAAACCCCGCAGTGACCACGGTCCTCATCGCCGACGACCAGCCCCTGCAACGCTTCGGCTTCCGCATGCTGCTGGAGAGCCAGGACGACATGACGGTGCTGGCCGAGGCGACGAACGGCGCCGAGGCGACCCGCCTGACCGCCGAGCTCCACCCCGACGTCGTCCTGATGGACGTCCGCATGCCCGGCCTGGACGGCATCGAGGCCACCCGCCGCATCGTCGCCGCCGGCGCCCGCACCCGCGTCCTCATCCTCACGACCTTCGACCTGGACGAGTACGCCTACGCCGGCCTGCGCGCGGGCGCCTCGGGCTTCCTCGTCAAAGACGCCCAGCCCGAGGAACTCCTCTCCGGCATCCGCGCGGTGGCCACGGGCGACGCGGTGGTGGCCCCCAGCCTGACCCGGCGCCTCCTGGACACCTACGCCCACCACCTCCCCACCGGAGCCCCCACAGAGAACCCGGACTCGCAAGGGAACGACCCCCGCCTCGTCTCCCTCACGGACCGCGAACGCGAGATCCTCACCGTCATCGGGCAGGGCTGGACGAACACCGAGATAGCCACCCGCCTCCACCTGGCCGAGTCCACGGTGAAAACCCACGTGGGCCGCGTCCTCGCCAAGACGCGCTGCCGGGACCGCGTGCAGGCGGTGATCCTGGCGTACGACACGGGACTGGTAAAGCCGGCCTGATAAAGCTGACCGGAAACGCAAAGAAGGCCCACACCGTGAGGTGTGGGCCTTCTTTCAAAAATTGTTCGGCGGCGTCCTACTCTCCCACAGGGT